>NZ_CM001773.1:2613369-2915564 GCF_000314895.2 Providencia sneebia DSM 19967
CGGCCGGACCGGAACGGAACGAACCTAACTTAAACCCTAAAAAACGTTACGGTAACCTTACGTAACGACTAACWTCCGTTTTAGGTTTAGTGAATACGACTAAATATCAGCTGCAAACCCTCCACTGGCTGGCTTCTTCATTCCTGTACTGACAAGCAGACCATTAATACGTTTGAGTTGAGCTTCGACTTTATCTAAGTCTGTTGTATCGACTGATATCTTTAATGTGAGTTCTGACATAACTTTCTCCACAAATGAAAAAAGCCACCAGTGATTAACTGATGGCTATTGGAATATTATTCTGGGTCTATTTATATAACTCTCGTGAATCCTGAGACTATGAACACTGAATACTTATATAAAACTCTATCAATGCTACTCAATGAATAGCATTTGTAGAATTAAATAAAATTATGTCTCTCCATAAGTCACGCCGTTTCTTCTCCGATAGCTGACGTTGCTAGCATGCAATAAGTGAATGCCGGATTCATTGTTTTTGATTCTCAATATGCGCTACCGAGTTAAGGATCTGGGTCACAGCTAACACATGAGACAGCGACAATGCCGCGCTTCGCTCACAATTACTTAATCAGTGATGCTGCGTATTCAATTAGGTATAACTTTGGGGCTAAAAGTATCTTCAGCCACATAGAAAACCCGCCAATCGAAATAACAGCACCGAAAAACAAAATTAACGCTGGGAATATCGTTCTGGAAAAGTCATACATAGTAGAGTTGATGTTGTATTTTTTTCTCCATCATGATATGTCCATATAGCACCGTTAGATTTAGCCCTCTTAGCCCATATCGGCATAAAGATAGCTAGTGCAATAAGCACCACTCCGACAACAGACCAGATAATGCCCATTGTCATTTTCCACGCTAGTAATTGATGAATCACATCTGGTAAATTGGCGTGACTAAATGCAACTGTTGAATCAATGCCGTTTGATGCTTTTTCCAATAAATCAGTAAGCGCCTTTGAAACCTGTTCATTCATCGTAAACACTCCGTTCTAATGTAATCCTGCAAATACAAAGTTTGCTTTTCGTTCTCAGCCATCATTTCTCTGAGACGCCAATAATCTTGTTCAGCTGCTTCACTAAGTCGTGCGGAACTTTCATTGCTTCCGCTTTCGGATGTACTCGCTTCGGACTTTGGACACTCGGCTTTGACCCGCAAGCGCTTAGTGCCATTGATAACATCAATACGTAACTGGTCAATTTCAGCTTTTGCATTTGTGAGTTCCGTTGTGTGTTTGGTGTCGAGTTCGTGAAGGGCGTTAATGCGCTTTTCGTAGTCGGCAGTGATGGCTACTTACTCACTAAATTTATCTTTCAAGTGCTTATAGTTATCTTTTAGTTTTTCATGATTATCAATCACCCAATTAAGCCAAAATACTAGAGCGACGCAAATAGCCACCAACCCCTTAGTTGACATGGTCATTATTCATTTAACCTCACCTGCTCTTCCATTAATGGTTTATGGAAGTTTTTATTAAAAATACCTTGTAGCGACTCTTTTCGCTGGTAATAATCCCAACCCATTGAAATAAATACCGTATTGGCACGCTGTAGCTCAGTAATCGCTTTAATTTGCCACTTAGTCAGATAATCACGGAGTGCCTCATCTTTACCTATCTCATTTTCTTTTTTGAACTTAGCTGATTTTTTACCGAGGACAATACCGTTTATTAAATCGGCTTCAGTGCTGTAGTGAAAATATTGAGTCTCCTTACCTTCTTGCTGGCGAGTTTCTTTTAGCGCGTCTGACATTGGGCGATACTCCACTCTAGCAATGTCACGCTGTCGCTGGATCTCTTCTTCTTTCTTTGCTCTTTCACGAAACTGAATGAAGCTATCAACCAATCGAACTTGTCCATCTTTTGCTTTTTCGCCGCCAATAAATGGCATTGCAATTAGAAAACCGCGTTCAGTTAATTCAATACATGGCTGTTCTTTCTTTTGTTTATTAAAATAAGACGACTCCTTGAAATCAAGGAGTCCTAAATGACCACTTTCTATCAATGAACGAATGCTTTGAAGAACATTGTCATGCCTTCTTCCAAACTCATTTGCAATAGTCACTGTTGTGACTACAGGTTGTTTTCCTGATTTTTTATTAATTGTTTCATGGTGTCTACCTATTTAGTAATGAACCCTTGCCGAAATAGGAAATCAGCCCATCGAAGCGACACCAGCTATAACTGATCCCCTCAAAGGCTCATTACCTAAATATTGGCTCGATGTGATTTGCACTTTCGGTGTGCATAAAACGCAGAGATAAAAAAGGCCTCGCGATTGCGAAGCCTGTCGGTTAAATCATTTAGTTAAGTGGGGATCTCAATATGTGGGCAATCAATGAACTTGGTTTCGATTGGTAGCGATGGGTCACTCTTCCAGTTAATGCCGAAGCGTAATTTAATACCTAACTCATCAGCAGCCTGTTTAACCGCTTTCAATAGAGGTTTGAACTCGTCAACCTGCCACTTTGTATTCACAGGGATGATATCCACTGCATGACCGGTTAAGTGGCGACTGTGCATTGTCTGTGATTTCTTTTGTGCAACCAGTTGCTTTTGTCGCTCCTGAGTTCGCAGGCCTTCAATAACGATGAAATCGACAGGGGTTATTTCCAAAGTACGACGAATAACTTTAACTAAATCAGGATGGACGCCCTTAAGATTATTTTCGCTTCGCTGGCTGAATTTAAAGCTAGTCATTTTTTGCTCCAAAACGATTTTTAATGATCTGTATGACCGCCTCTAACAGCGCATACAGCTTCTTAGTCCCAAGAAAACCAATCATGACACCACAGAATTCAGCTAAGACTGACCACGCCTCAGCATCACCGCTTCGAGAAAGCCACCAGTCAATCAGCCTAATTGTGCCTACGCTGAGTAAGCCGCACATAATGGCTTCACCTAATGATTGCTTCCAGTGAGAACCTTCTCGACGTTCGCGGATATAAGCAATTGCAGTGGCAAATGAGAATCCACCGAGGAGTGGGAGAATGTTTTGCAGCCAGCGCAGTATTTGCTCCCACCATTCAATTTTATCTGGCATACGTTTCATACCCACCTCCCCTTAGGAGGAATTTAGTTAATAGAAAGCCACCAGCAGGTAGCCGGATTTAGATTAATGAACTTAATGAATGTTTGAGTTAAGTTAGAAGGTCAGCCCTATGTGACTTACCGAAGGGATGGCTGATTAACTTCGGTGTGAGGAAATATATGTCTCATATACCTTTAGATTCGCTCCCTCTCCTGAGAAGAATTGAAGCGTTGGAATCTGCATTGAACATAACTTTAGCTAGTCTATCAGTGTTAACACCCGATATAAGGGATTGCGTGATAGCTAATTTAGATGAGTACGCATCAACTCATCAGGACTATGGGATTAAAAAGGCACATAAAGAACTTTCTGATAAAATAAAAAATTTAAAGATTGAGCGTATTTAAGCCCCTTGAGTTTTTATTTTTATCTTAGTCATTGCTCCAGACCCTAATTCACAGCTCATTGCCGCTTGTATGCCAGTGAGCTGTTTTTCTAATTCTGCAATCTTAGCATTTTGCTGTGTGACTTGCGCTGATAATGCAGCAACTGCCTGTTCTAAATATTGATTGCCCATAACTACCTCTCTTATTTAATAGAAAATGCACTAATGCGTTAAGTTGAATTGCTATGCGTTAAGTTAGCTTGATGTATATATGAAAAAGCATTTTCTCGGCGCTGGCAAAATGGTGACCATTTCGGTGATACCAACAAAATGGTAGAAACAAAAAAGGCCACGCAATGCGCAGCCCTTGGAATAATTCTTGGAATATTTTGTTGTTCGAAATGGTGTTTGTGGAGGTATACGCTGAGAGTGTATGCATTCAGGTTCCCCATGCGAGTTAGCCAATCAGCCTTGGCATTCCCCACAATGAAAACCCGACTCGCTTTAATGCTGCTATGTGAAAGATAGAAGCTGGCAAATAGAGTTTTCATTGTCCGAATGAGATTAATCAAATAGCAACCATTTAATATAGACCATTTTCTTTTTTAAATTAATGAGCTATATTCATTGAAACATTGCTCGATTTATTTCACTTATTATAAAGCCTCATCAATTTATCCCTTATTTAGCCACCTACACTCCAGAGGTGGCATTTTTTTACCCTGAATCCCCAAAAAGAACATAAAAAAACCCGTTAATAGCACAGCACACTATTAACAGGCAAAATAAGGTACGGCTTTAATTTCTTGGTTATCGCCTTATCAATATAGCTTATAAGGTGATTTGTGCAAGTAGCTATAACAAAAAAACCGTATAGCAAGGTTATATACAATTTAGGCAACATATCAAATTAGCATTAAATATGGCCTATTTTGTTCGTTTTTGCAAGTATTATGATGTTAAATTGCAAGAACGTGACTCATTTCTAATATTTGAAACCGACAATAAAACCTCACGATCTATCCGCTCTACAATAGAAACCAACATAGTCCAATGATCCCGATATATCTCTGACCATGTTGACTTACTGACGCCAACTAATTTTGCTAATGCTGTATCGGTATATTTATCAAGTGTTAGGATCTCCCCAAACCTTGAAGCGGTATCTTGTGCCGCTAACCATACCAATTGCATTAATCTGGCCGTTACCTTTTTGGTGATCCGTTTCCCTGATAGTGAGGGTTTAAACTGCTCCCACACGTAATTACATATTTCTACTTGATGGTTATAATCCAAATCATATGCATAACAGTACAACAGCCATGCCTTATGAGCTTCATCTAACTTATTAACAGCACGACGCCATGAACTAAGACAGAATGTTATTTCCAATATTGGTGGCATCGGTGATTTACTTATTCGTGTTTCAGTACACTTAACAGGATCCGATTCACGTATTGCTCCTGTACTATCACGCATTTTATTTCTTTTAAATCGACTTGTTCTTACTAATGCAGCACCTTGAAAAGCATCTAATTGCCCTTTAGTTCCTCCGTTAATATTGGCTAATGCTAAGGTTACATTTGCCCGAAGATATTCTAAATATTGATAATTCATGCCGTTATCTCCTGCTGTCACATTAACCTAATACACCTAGGGCAAATGCCTTATTTACCAATTTAATAAAAAACTCTATTTGAGTTCCGTGCTCTTTTTCCCACTCTTTCGGGTCTCGGTGTAACTCACTATGATCTACCCGACATAAAGGAATGACAAAAAAGTCGTGGGGCTTTGTTCCCATACCGCTAAGACCATAATCAATAATATGATGAGCATCATCCGCTACATCACCACATACACAGCAAGGTTGAGATTTAACCCATTGCAGGTATTTATCATTAGTCCAGCGCTGAGGCTTTGGCTTTTTCATAAAGCTGGCTGGTGGTTCGGGATCTACCGCTAAATCTAAAATGGGTTTTGATAACCGTTCATCATTAAGAGCGTCGCTGAAGTAGTGTTGAGAAACAGAAATTAAGCCTGAGGGTTTATGACTTAGCTCCTCAGGTAAACTCATCAGCAACATACGGCCGCTGAACATATTGATATGAGAACCCGGCTTAAATATTACTGCATTGATTTCAGGAACGGGGATTGGAGTTAATATCCATTGATGAGACATGCTATTCCCCTGCGCTTTCATGTGGCGTGATGGTGATTTCAAATCGACCGCCTTTGACAACTTCGCCCCACTCAATTTCTACTCGTTTAACCTGAGCGTCATCTTTCCAAACTCCAGCATGGGTTAATGCATCAAAAGGTGCTTTCAAGTAGTTATCAGTATCCATGCGTCGCTTACTTGGTGGATGCATTTTTACCGTCACAGTCACTAGATCGGTAATCGCACTTGGTCTTTTGCGTAGCTGCGTATAGATAGATGCCATTGCATTTACCCTAAATGCTCTCCCCTTTGCGCTAATTAATGTTTTACCGTTAATATTCCGCCAGCAAGCATTCACACTAGGTGGAAAAGGTAGGATGAGACTTAAAGATCGAGACATATTTGACCTCCACCACGGATAACAGATAGATGATTACCTTTAGCTGAATTGAACTTGGCATAGTGAGCTTGGCGATAAATTTTAACCTGCCCAATGTCATCAAATATATAATGGCGACCAAAGCCTATTTCCTGACTTTCGCAAATAGGGCAATAGTCAATTGATTCACAACCACCTGAGCGTCCCTTGCGCCAGTGAAGATTTCCATGGAAAGTGGAACAACTTGCACACATAGGAGCATCGCAAGTGTAAGCCGATGATAATCGGGATAATACGCCACTATCATTTCGCCCACCGATGTAGCAAATAACGCCATCACAAAGCAAATCAGCATTGCCACCACAGAACATGCACTTATTGCCAACCATTTGTCACCACCCTATTCCAAATTGCTACTGCTGATGGCTTATCATTTACAGCGGGGCCTTTTGCACCGCAGCTGTGGCAATAAACATAAAACCAAGTGCGGTACTCAAGAGTTTGAATGTGTAGATCTTCACTGCCGCACTTACACTGGTGGATTTCTGGTATTTTGTTTTTCATTATCTAACTTCTGCCAGCAACGCATCGAATTTTAATATCAATGGGTTATGTGTTGTCATTAACTCTTTAATGTCACACTTAATGTATGACTTTGTTTTAACTTCATGTTTTTTAATTTCTTTATATTTATTTGGTACTTTTTCGTAAGCATTCTGCTGAAGAACATAAACAATCAACGTTCCTATCTTCCGGTCAGTTTTTACTACAGCGCCAACTTTGAGTAAAAACGCTAACGTATGCTTTGTGTGACTATCAGATGATGCGTATATACTTTTGATATTCTTAGTTGTTATTTCGTTACCTGCTTTAAAATCACTTACGATTCGTAGATATAATGGATTCACGCTTCCTCCCCTAGAATAGATTTGCCTATTTCCTGAAGTCGGTTTTTTGATACATGACTTCCATGCGCTTTTGGCTCTACAAATGGACGCCAGATAAGAAACATTGACCCTTTGCTATTGCCTTTTTTCTCTTTACCCGTATTCGGATCAACAAAATTAATTCGGCCATCAATGACAGTTCGTATTTCATCGACGGTTTTTAGTGCTAATGAGTACCAAGATGTCGACTTATCAGCAGGTAATAGCATCACTATTGGTTGGTTCTGTTTCTTGTATTGCTCAGCGGCTTTGATAATCCACGGTTTAATATTGCTGTAAGGGGGATTACACCAAATAGCACCATGACTTACCCAATCACTATTTAATGCATCCTGCTCTGGTGTTATGAAGTATGAACACAGAGCATTTTGTTCATTTGCTGCAGCATCCAACCAAAAACCAAACTCAAGCGTTAAGGCTTCAAATAGCCATTGGGGTGTTTGCCAGCAATCTTTATCTTCAGGTGCGGTGTTACTGGAATGAATAGCCATCAGATAGCACCTCGCTGCTGGTGGTATTCTGCATAGATCCGAATAACCGCATATCGCTCTTGAACACTGAAATTGCCTTCGTAGCGCACTAGGCTGAACTTTCTACACATCACGAGGCAGTAACGAGAGTCATTCCAATCTTTACGTAATTTTCGAATAACCCACCAGCGGCGCACTTGATGAAATGTGGCAATAAGACCAAATACATCAGTACCATAAACATCCTTCGATTCGCTATGCATCATGCCGACACCTCTTTCGCTGCTTGCTCTGCTGCTTTTTGCCAGATTGAGATCCACGTTTTGCGCCCCATAAACTCATTCATTCTGCGTATTCCAGCATTGCCAGCTAATTTTGCCGCAATCTCTTCAGTACGATTTTGCGGCTTAGAGTGTGAACAAATAATTCGGGTAAATGCTGATTCACGCTCAACAGGATCAACCTTGACGCCTTGATTTGCTGGCTCTTGGCTCTTGACGGTTAAATCATCAAATTTTTCACGTAGCTTGCGAGGGCTTAAAATATTTTTGTACCAGAATGAATCTTGGTTAGCCCAGCGGAACAAGTGCCAGATTTGTTCGTGAGTGCGACCGTCAATATCTCGCATTAAACGAATATCGTTAGCCCAGTCAGCGTAGTTAGGCTCTTTAGCGGTCGGGTTAATGATCTTAATTTTCTCAAACATGTGTTTTGCACAGTCCAAATCTCGTTGAGTACCCCATAGTTGACCGTTAGGACTGTGAATAACGGCTTCTGGATTAATTTTTATAGAACCACCAGCCGACCCGTTGCGGGATTCGCCAGAATTCTGCAACGAAGAGGATTTATTCTCTGTAGTAATCTCTGAAGTATTCTCTGTTGTACTCTCTGTAAGATCAGGGCAATTTGACCCGTTCGATGAGGTCACTTTTGCCCTATTCGAGCGGTTCATTTTGCGCTGTTCGATTGGGTCAATTTGACCTATTCGAGAAGCTTCGGCTGACCCGTTCGATGAGTTCAATTTGACCTCATCGGCAAGTAACGCATGTTCATAATTTATTGAGTAATAATTTGTGCGGTCATGAGTGCGTTTATTGATTTGCTCAATGTTTAACACGCCCAATTTTTTTAAATTGTTAAAGCCACGCTTAATTGTCGACTCAGATAAATACGGGAACTGCTCACGCCATTCTTCAATAGTGTTATAAACCCAGCGACGACCATTGTGATCTACACCTGATGTTGTTTCAGACAACCAGTATTGAACCTGCTGAAGCAACAATGCCTCATTTAAACCCAAGCGTACTGCAAGTTCAGGTATCACTATTTGCGGGCGAGTTTTTAGTATTAATAAGCTCATTCAATCACCCTTGTATATTGTTCTTTGAATTTAAGCAGTGGCTCGAAGAGTTCATGTTCATAGTCGTCGCGCAAGAATATGACCCACTGCTTTTGTTTGTCATAACGAATGACACGAACGCGGCGCCCCCGCTTATCCAAATAAATGCGATCAAGGTTATTAGCACTTTCATTGCTCACTGACCTCTCTCCCGCTAGTCGCGTTAAAGTCATCTAACAACCACTGAAGAAATTGGTAGTTAATTTCTTCATAGCCTTCTGGTAACTTAAGCTCATACATCAAACGACAAGTGTTATCGCTTTCCTTGAAAAAAATAGCTTTCACTTGCGGACGACTATGTAAATTCGTTACACTACTCATGCTAATTAACTCCACAAATGTTGTTAGCACTCGACGCCTCGGACCGCATATCTGGGGCGTCACCCTTTCTTGTGATAATCATTGTTGTTTAATTCCATAGACCGTTTTAAGTGACTCAATAAACCCTGCGGCATAACCGAATACTTTTGCAGATTTGCGGTCTATTGCCCTGATCTCATCGTCAGTCAACTCACCATCCGCAATACTTTCTTGGATAAGAACAGATAAAGCCCCTTGCATAGCGCCTAACTTCATTCGAATATCAAATAATTCGACCTGATCTAAATTTTCAGGCTCAATTTTGGTTGCTGGGGTGATGCCATGACGCTCCATGTGATACTCCACCAGCAGAGTCGTTTTTGATAAATCTTCCATAGCTTCTAATTCATCATGTTCGAAGAATCGACAGCCGTTCTTTTCGTACAACTTGTTGTTGAAGGTAGTTTCAGAAATACCCAGCGCACCCGCCATTGCCGAACGACCACCGGGGAATGCTTTACACATTTCTTTCACAACTTCTTTTGGTGTTTGTTTGCACATATCTACAATTCCGTTGTTGTTCTTGTAGTTAACTCAATTGGCTAGTTTTGTTATTGTTTGCTTGTTCCTATTAACTCATATAGATCTGGACGTATTTCATGTGGTGAAACTGCATTATTTGTAGCTTTCACAATAGGCATAACTAATCTTGCATCTACACCACCGCCATGAAGCCAGCGCCAAACTGTTGGCTGACTCACGCCACATAAGTCAGCTAATTTTTTTTGCCCCCCGGCAATATCAATTGCTTTTTGAATTGCTTTGTTTTTCATTTTTTAACCCCTTAAGTATTATTGTGAGGCAATAATAGCAATGAGTATTAATTTATACAATAGCAATGAGGATTTGATTTTTAATACGCATAACTATAAATTCGCATTCATGAAAACGACACTGTCAGAACGCCTTCAAGAGGCTATGAAATACAGAGACAATATGACGCAAGCTGCTTTGGCTGAAGCGTCCGGCGTTGCTCAACCTACGATCTGGCGCTTAGCGAACGGGAAGGCCAAAGGCTCCGTCAAATTAGTTGATATAGCTAACGCACTAGGTGTGAATGTAGATTGGTTAGCAAATGGCACTGGTGAAATGGAAGGCTCCAGTGGCGAACAAAAATTCAGACTAGATAAATCTCTTAATATATCCGTTTGGAATGAATCTGGTGAAACTGATGATTACGTTATATCGCCGATGGGCAAGTCTTTACCTTCTTATCGAGCATATATACTAAATCGCAATACTGGATGCGCAGAGGCGCCGAACGGAAGTATCGCTATAGTAGATACGAATATAACGCCGGGAACTGGAGATCTGGTGATAGCACAAGTAAACAACTCTATATCTGTGTATAGGTTTTTAGATGGTGGTAGTCATGGATTCCTGTCTGTTGATGATAATAGAGTTCCATTAATTGATTTATCTTCATCCATATTTATTGGTGTTGTCGTTTTTCTGGTTCGAGACTTTAGGAGGTAGCTTGCTTTTTCTTTTCTGCTAACAAGCACTTCCTTATATTTTCCCGCTTCACTTCTTACCAAAACTATCACCATCGTTTCATTCCTCTCGAATATAACATTATAGATCTTGGTTTACCTGTTTATCTATACAGTAATTTATTTTATACTTTATATCCTGACGTGAAATTTGCAAGAATTATTCAATACAAAATTTAATACTATTAAGTATTACCTTTAATGAAATGAAAAATAAATCCTTTTATATCAATTAACTGCGTTTAATTTCGAAAATCATTAAATATACTAATTGCTATATTTAATACTCATTGCTATATTTAACTTATCGATAAGATGAGAGATAAGGTAATTTATGCAACGCAATCCAAACGAACCCATCGTCACTTTTAGTGTTCCAATGTCGCAAGATGATGTGCGCGAGTGGGTTCTTCAAAAGGCCGCTGAATTCAATAAACTAAATGAACTTCGCGCTAGTCAAGACCGTCTTGAGCAAGAAAAGGCGGAACTGCAGCGCAAAATTGAAAGTCTCGATGATGAAATTTTCGATCAGCAAGAACGCTGCAAAGTCACTATTAGTGCTTAATTGATTTAATTTTGTTGTATGGGTACAGCAAAACCACAGCCGCCTGATGTGGATAAGTTAGTTCAGGCAACCTTTTAATATTGTGGAGTTATGGAGAGGGAATATGCTTATTTTAACTCGTCGGGTTGGTGAAGTTCTGAATATTGGTGATGATATTACCGTTACTGTCTTAGGGGTTAAAGGTAATCAGGTGCGGATGGGGATTGATGCACCAAAAGAAGTTGAAGTTCACCGAGAAGAAATTTATTTAAGAATACAGGCTGAAAAAAAACGAAGCCATTAATTAATTGCCATTGCTCGCTTTGGCGGTGCTGCACCGCCCTTTTTTACAACATAGATAAGGCCACTGATGTTTAATCAGTTCACACGGGTGAGTTTATTTTTTATTTGTCAGTGGTCTTATTTATTTTGTGGAGTTAATTATATTTGAGGATCTATAAATGAAACGATTCCCTATCACTAACGCCGTGGTATTTAAGGCTGAATTACCCAGCGCTGAAATTTTAGAGCAGCATTTAAAAGAATTACCCTTTGTTGATATTTTAGAATCACATTCTATTAGTTATGGGTTTGTTCCAAATAAAATCACAGGGGAATTAATTACACCCATCGAAGGTGGTTATATTATTAATTTTCGTATTGATGAAAAAATACTGCCAAAGGCCGCTATTGCGTTTGAGGTTAATAAACGCATTGAGCAACTTAAAGAACAAGGTGTTTCTGATGTTTTAGAAGTTGAAGTAAAGCGCATGGTTGGTGAAGAGTTATTAAAAGTGGCTCTTACCAAGAGTAAAGTCATTACAGCACTTTATCATGTTGAAAAAGGTTTTTTATTTGTGTCTTCAACAAGAAAACCAGAGCATCAAACATTGCTTGGTAGTTTAGTCAAGGTTTGTGGTACCGTTAAAACTGAAACATTCCATATTGATGATGCTAAGAAAGGTATTACTACACGCCTATTAAATCATATTGATAATTTACCACCTGAAGATTGCTTTGGAATTGATATTTATCCGGGCAATTTTCTATTATTACAACGTAAGTTTGATAAAAAACTTGAAACTGTTAAATATGATGCTGAGTTAAATTTAATAAGAGAGCAAGTGAGAGACTCTATTGAGAATAATTTCAAAGTTAATTTAATAGAATTAAGCACATTTGATATTATATTTAAACTAACTAGTGAATTTGATTTCAAAAATATAAAGCCATTAGAAAAAATAGAGTGTGATGGTGATAGAGCTTTCCAATATAGACACACCAATGCTGTATTTATGTTTCACATGGTTAGAATAATAGAGCTATTAATTGAATTATTAAAATATAAAGAAAAATCAAAATAACCATTTAGCCAACACCAAGGAATTAATTCTCTTTATTAAGAGGCGGAATCTTATTATCTAAATTTTGAGTGGAGTATTAATTATGTCTAATTATGATGGCGCAAAACGACATTTTCAAAGTGAAACTAAAAACCATGAAATGATTATTATTAACGAAGATGGCGTATACCGACATGTTAGATTTAAACAACCCAAAACAAGCGTTTATTATTTTGACTTAGTTACATACCCCGGTTATTTGGTTTTCTCTGGTGATATGGGTACGTGGGTATTTAGCCGATTGCATGATATGTTTGATTTTTTCAGAGGTGACCATATCAATGCTGGTTATTGGGCAGAGAAACTACAACATGGCGCAGGCGGTGGCAGAGATATAGCTAGAGAATATTCACAGGAAGAAACTGAAAAGTGCCTTAAAGGGCTTTTTAATGATTGGGTTAAAGAAAATGAATTGACATCTAGTGATGATTCAACACCAGAGAAAATTAAACAATATCAACTCGAATACGAACACCACAAAAGCGAATTAAACGATCTACTTAGAAACAGTGATGAAGAGTGGTCAATGATTGAGGCAATACAGAATATTTCAACCGGTGGTTTTGGCTATTCCCCTTTTGAAGAAACTTGGGATTTGATATGCAAAGACTATTCTCATCATTATTTGTGGGCTTGCTTTGCTATTCAATGGGGAATTAATAAATATAAAAATAATAAAGTAGCAATTAAAGCTATTGACACCCTTTTATCATTTAAATAATAAAGCGTGGCTATTACTACGGATTAAAGAACCGTCACTAACTCACAAGGATGCAAACAGGAGATAGATATGAGCATCAAGCAACTACAGCAACAAATTCATCAGCAAAATAAAGATGCTGGATGGTGGGATAACCCACGCGAGAAAGGAACTTTACTCTGCCTGATTCATTCAGAAATCAGCGAGGCAATGGAGGGTGAGCGCAAGGACTTAATGGACGACCACTTGCCACATCGAAAAATGGCAGAAGTTGAACTTGCTGATGCTGTTATTCGTATTTTGGATTATGCACACGCCTTCGGCTATGACATTGAAAGCGCCATTACTGAAAAACTCGAATACAACAAGCATCGAGCAGACCATCAACGTGAAAACCGCGCAAAGGAAGGCGGTAAGCAATTCTAATTTAACTCGCAGGGATGCAATAAGAGGAATGAATAATGGCAATTATTTTACATGCAAATAATAGTACAACAATAATTACACCTGAATTTGGTAACGAGTTCATGCTAGCCGAGCTCCAAGAGTATGTTGGTGGGTATATTCAAACAATTGACTTCAATGAGCCTGTGATAATCGATGGGACTGAGTACTCCACTATTGTTATTGATGAGGATGGTAAACACAAAAAATACCCAATAAACACAACTGCAACACAATACGCTAAGAATGAATTATTTGATGACGACTTTTTGGTTGGCGATGTTATTTTCTTGAAAGATGGGGAAATTTCTTAATAAAAACCGATAAATTTAAAAGGTTAAGTGATGGATAAATACGATAAAGAACAAATGAAACTTGGCGTTCTGTTCGCACGTAATCATTTAATTGGTGCTTATAGGGCTAATTTCATTGATTGTGATTTAAATGAATTCGCTAAGTTTATGGCGCTGCTCTCTCACGTAGCAAAAGAATCAATCGATATAGAGTTAATGATGGCTGATGTTCTTGCGTGTAATGAGCAAGCTGAAGAATGGATTAAGTTAATTTTGGAGAAAAACAATGAAATATAAAAACTTAATGCTAGATCTAGAAACCATGAGCAATAAAGGCAATGCCGCTATTGTTTCTATAGGTGCTGTAGCTTTTGAACCTTCAACGGGTGAGATTGGCCCTACTTTTTATACTGTGGTTGACTTAATAAGTTCTGAACGTGCTGGGCTTCATATTGATGCCGATACGGTGCTTTGGTGGATGAAGAAAAGTAGCGAAGCTAGAGCAGCTATCATTGCTGATGGTTGTTGGCTAGATGAATCGCTGGGTGATCTAAACCTTTTTGCAGAAAGAGTGTTAACTGATGACGTTCAGGTGTGGGGTAATGGCGTTGATTTTGACAATGTTATTTTGCGTAACGCATATAATGCAGTCAATTTAGAACCGTTCTGGAAACGTTGGAACAATCGCGGTGTTAGAACGATTGTAGAACTAGGACGCAATACGGGTATTGATCCTAAACGTACACTTGCATTTGAAGGTGAACCTCATAACGCTTTAGATGACGCCATTCATCAAGCCAAATATGTATCTATTATCCACCAGCATTTAATTAAACCAGTTAACGACGATATCTAATTTTTAAATCTGTATGCGGCAGATGTGGAGGTAATTATGTCTATTAATAGCATGGGTAAATTGATGAAAGCCAGCAAATGGGCTAGGCGTGAGTTTGAAAAAGATTCTATACCCACCCCAAAGACATTAAAAAGATGGGTAACCAATGGGGTTATTAACGGAAAAATTATAGATCAGTCGGTCTGGATATTTTCAAGTGAAAAAATGGGTGTAGCCTCTTCAATCTCAAATCATGTAAATGCTTTGATAGAGGAACAGTAAATGGCAGCAAGGCCAAGAAACAGGCAATACAGACACTTGCCTGACTTTCTCAACTTCGACAAAACCCGCCAGCGTTACGTGCTAACGCTAATAACAGGTAAACGAAAAACCATAGGCACCGACCGTGCCTATTCAATCGCTGTTGCGCGTGAATATAACCTAAGAATGCGCCCAGAAACCGCTATTAGCTTGAATGGACTAATTAATGAATCAGGTGGACTAAAGGGCGAAGGTGAAGCTTTATCCGTTCACATGGATAGATTAATGCAGCGCATAGTTAAAGATGAGCAGCCAGCGAAAAGCACCCTATCCGATTGGAAAAAAGACATTGAACGCATAAAAGAGTTTTTTAGTGATGTTGCTTGTTGTGATATTACTCTAGAGCATGTTAACGATTATATAAACCATTACCACGCTGATGGATCTGCAAATGTTCAGAATAGAAAAGTATTATTCTTGAAGAAAATATTTAGCTACGCAATGGATGAATCATTAATGCTTGATAATCCGGCCACACGCAAGAAAATGCGAAGATTGGAAGGAAAACAAAGAAAGCGTCTATCATTTGAAAACTTTATTAAAATACGCAATTTTGCTGAACCCTGGTTACGTACAGCTATGGATCTGGCTTTACAGACAACACAAGCAAGACTTGAAGTTTCCAGAATAAAATACAATATAAAAAAACCAAAGGAAGGCGTTTGCGGTTGTGTGTGGCTTGACGTGCCGGCAAATGGCATCTATGGAACGTTATATATCCACAGACAGAAAGTTAAGGATAAAGAAGCGGCTCACGTTGCTATTCCCATTGGTGATGAATTAAAGCGGATCATCGACGAAAGCAGAGATAATATTGCCAGCCCTTATGTTGTTCATCGGCTCCCAATAAAAAACAGCAACCCGATCAGCTCAGAAGTTCAGCATCCTACTCAGGTTGTACCCAGCTATCTAAGTCGTGCATTTTCAAAAGCAAGAGATAATGCTGGAGCCTATGCCGAATTACCTCAGGAACAGCGACCCACTTTTCATGAAATAAGAGCTTTGGCGGCACACTTGTTTGAGAAATCAGGGGTAGATCCTCAGGCAAGAATGGCGCATAGTGATGCGAAATCAACTAAGATTTACACACAAGATCATGTTGATTGGGTCAGTGTACCACACGCCGAAATTAAGGTGGGATAGTGGTGTAAAACGGCTTGTAACTCATTGATTCATATAATGCCAAAATAACCAATAATCCACTGTTTCCCTATACAGTCGAATCAATCATAATAACATCAAAATCAATAGGTTATGTTTTAATTGTATATAGTCATGGGGTGTCGGGGGTCGTAGGTTCAAATCCTATCATGCCGACCAAAATTCCATAAGAAAACCAACCTGTTAGGGTTGGTTTTTTTGTACCTGAAATTTGCTTGGTGTAAAACTGGTGTAACTCTGGTGTAAAACCCCGACTATAAAAAATTACTATTTCCCACTTTAATTATAGCAATGCATCATTCTCACCGAGTCTATATTGCTCGCGCTCTGCCTTTTCTGCTTCCTCTTTCGCCACTCGCTCCGCTTCAATTTTAGCTAGTCGCTGTGATTCAGCTTTCTTGATGTTGTAGATGGAATTCACGGGCATTTCGACGCGCATGTCAATCCAACGAGAGTCAGGAACGTCACAGGGTTCGTAATTGTCGAAATAAATTGGCTGGCCGTCCTCATCAAGGTGCTTAATGCGGTTGTTCTGGAAACGCTCCGGCATATCTGCATTTTGCTGATGAAAGACAAATAGCTCGATATCACCGTCTTCTTTGACGTTGTAGTCAATAATGACCATGTTTTTACCGTTGTGGTCTTGCGGAATAACAAAGCCATTATTGATTCCCCATGCCCCGTCTGCATTAAAACCGACAACACCTTTTATTAGATAATGACCGATGCCGAGTTTTTGCATGGTCACACCCTCGGATTCGTCGTTTGTCTCAATGCTCTCGGCAAAAACTTTAACAATCGGGGAAGCGGCTTTTAAGTTACCGTTTGAGTCTTTTGTGGTGTTGCCTGTGCTGTATTGCATGTTCCACTTCACACCAACAGAGCTACCGTCTGATTTTACCTTCCGATAGTAGATATTCGGTGTGCTAAATGACCGATATTCTTGAAGTGTGTCGTTGTTTGCTGTCGGCATACAAATCAGTGTCCCTGCCTCAGTAATGGGATACTCATTATCAACGGTCGCTTGGGCTGAGTATGGCTGTATCCAGTACCCAAAACTTGTCACCGTTGATAATTTTGGATTTGACGTTAGAATTTGAGGCGCGCCCAGACCAAAATCACCAACCTGCATGAGTTTCCCTGACTTATCAGGTAATTCATGCGTGTTATGATAAGCCGCCCCTTTTTGACGAGATAAAATTTCTGGCTTATTTTCACTGGTTCTTAAAACAACGCGAACATCTGTTGTGCCGACTGTAACTTGTTCTTTAACGGTGATATTCCCAACATCTCCCCCCGTTTTATTAAACTTCCCATCTAACAGCCTATCTTGCTCTTTTGTTGTACGTAGCTGTTGCGTTGTCCCATCTGGCAACGTCACTGTAATTGTGCCAGTTTCTGTCATCCAACGATTCAAAATGTCGCTGAACTGAACATTCGCATTATTCATCGCAACAATCTTGTTGGCTGCATCTGAAACCGAATTCACCATTGTTGTCAGGATGTTGTAAGGGACATTTTTTGTTGCTGCAGGTACGGGAAAGCTGAGGGTCATTTCTGTATTACTTTGAATTGATGCAATACTGTTGATATAAATTGTCGAGTCGTTTTGAATTAAAATCACTTGCTCTGCTGAGACGAGCGAATTGTTATCTTTCCACTTGGTATTTGTGCCGGTGACTTTGTTGCTATTGGCTGTTGTGGTGATTGTGCCGACGTTGTACATAGATTTGATTCTCCGAAATTTGGACGTAAAAAACCGCAATTAAGCGGCTTGATTGAATTGATGACGTTAACTTTTGTATACTAGACATTGTGCTGGAGTTTTGTGGATCAGCTCGTAACCCGATACATTTCCGACTATTTTGTATGAAATCACGGCAGTTTCGTTCGCATAAATAATACCTGCACCAGAGGTTGTTCCGCTGGTAATGGCGTAAGTTTCATATCTATCCCCACCGCTAGCACTCTTTATCCCGGTCACTGACGACAATGGATTAAACGAAATAATCACTCTGTTGTTTATTTTCACCTCAACACGCCAAGATATTTGACTAAATTGAGTGGATTCATTTGTTGATATTGTTAGCGCCGGAATGACTAACGTACGCTCAAATTCTTCAGCAGGTAATGTGATTGAACCATCGAAAGGGATCGAATGCACTCTAAGTACATCCCCTTCCATTTTGTTAGCATAAATTGTTCCCTTAAAAATACCATCCGCGCCGTCAATGGTTCCTCTGAATGTCGCATTATTGAATTCAGCGTCTCCCTCTTTGTCAATACGCCAGCCTTTCTCTCCTTTTTTGTACTCGTTCGACTCAATGACATTACCAATTTTGGCATTTGTAATAGCACCATCTTTGATTTTGGCTGTGTCAATCGATCCATTTTGAATAAAAGCATCACTCAAAAAAACTTGGCCATTCATGATTGCGAATGGTGTGACGAACTTGCCATTGATATTATTGAAGATAATAAATTCATCAGCAGCAAAAGCGATTTGCGTGACAACTTCGCCATTTTTCACCTCTGCATTCATCATCATTTTGACGTCGTAGTATTGGCCGTTATGTAACACCCCCGCTTTAATACTAAAATAGGCTTGAGAATTCCCGTTCTGATCGACTGATGTTTTCGCGCGCTGCTCAATCGCGGCTTTTTGGTCTTCGAACTCCGCTTTTGTTAACTGACTGAAATCCGCTAGCGCTTGTTCATTATCGCTAATGGCTTGTTTATTATCACTGATTGACGACTCTGCTTGACCTATCCGAGTTGATAAATCCGTGTTCACTTTCGCAATCGCCTGGTCTTGCTTCGCAATAGCTTCTTTCTGAGTGTCAACTTGCGCTTGTGTTTTGGCTAGATTTTCATCTGTTGCGCCAAGTTTTGCACTAAGCTGTTCGTGACTTTTTGCAATAGCTTGCGTGTTGTCAGCAAGCGTTTCATCAATGCGAGTCAGTCGTGCATTCACTTGCTCAAACTGCGAATCAAGCTGGGTGAATTTTTGCGTGTACGCTTTATCGTTATCAACAACAATTTTGTTGGTTTCACGAATAGACGCTTTGGCACGTAATAATTCCGTACCCTGTTGATTTTGCTGAACAGTCAGTTGCAAGGTGGTTTCCGCACTGGTGCTATCGGTATTCGCTTGCGTGTGTTGCACGTTTGCAATTGATGCTTCGTTATCTTCAAAGCGTGATACTGCTTGCTCTGTCTTTTCTGTCAGTGTTTCATCCAGATTTGCAATAACGATTTTTTGTTCATCAATACTGGCGCTGATTTTTGATAATTCGCGCCCCTGATTATCGATGTCACTTTTTAGCTTTTCATCACCTGACTTAATTTCAGCGCGCAATTGTTCAGTGCTTTGAGCTATCGTTTTGCCTTGCTCTGCTTGAACTTCATCAAGTTTAACAATAGCCCCTTCCGCATTATTGAATCGCGCATCAATTTGCACACCCATTTCTGCACGGGCTTTAGATTCATCCGCAACCGCTTTTTCATTCTTCGTGATACGTGCTTCTGATTTAAGCGTTCTATCGTGAAGTGAGGTATGCTGCGCAGAAAGTTGCATCACGGATTCTGCAATAGACATTTGACTGTCTGAAAAAGCCGTACTGATTTGGTTGATATAGGCGCGCTGATACTCAAACTCAGCCAGAGTGACCTGTTCAAATTTAGCCTGTGACTTCTCAAGATTGGCTGTCGCTTCTTCATTTGTCGTCACTCGAGCCGCAATTTTGCCTACGCCCTCATTGGTGGTATTTAAATCCGCGCGAACTTGGCTCATTTGCTGCGCAAAAGCTTCATTCGTGGTGGCTAATGATTGCTGTAAGTTGTATACATCAGCACCAACAAACTCAAACTGACTAGAAACTTGCGATTGATAACGCGCAAAGGCTTTTTGATCATCAATGATTATTTCACGAATATCGAGAATTTCAGCTTTTCGAGTGCCTTCCTCCTCCATCAGACGGAAAGTGACCTGATTTAAGCTAATCGCATTCTGCATTACCGCTTCAGAGACAATACTCACATCTGTATTCAGCTGTAACACTTTGTTATCGATGTTTAGCTGCTCAAGTTCAATAACTTCGATTTGCTCTTTAGTGAGGTCGATTTGATCTTGGAATTGCTGGCCAGCTTCTTTGGATAAGAAGTTGTTACCAAGTTCATCCAGCATATCCTTAGGTGTGCCACTGGCTTGTCCGACTGCTTCAACAAATTGTGACTTGCCATAACTGTTAACCGTACGAACATAAAAATAATAATCAGTATCAGGCTTAAGATTATCTTTTGTCCAAAACTGACCTTGGCCTTGTCGATTGGCTTTGGTTGTGACCTCAATATCGTGTGTGCTGGCCAGTTTCTTATCGCTGAACCAAAATTCGAAGGTGTAGCCATGTTGAGCAGACTCGCCAGCATGCGGAATGGCGGTTAATGAGAACATACCGCCTTCAACATCAATACTGACTGGCTGTGGTGGGGCTTGGATATCAAAATCAACAATAGCCGGTTGTGACATTGCGCCAGCAGCATTGATAGAGCGTACCTCAGCACGATAAGAGCCACGCACCAAACCTGATAAGTCAACTCTATCCTGTGGTACTTGAATAGACTGGATCACCCTGCCACTTTCAAGAATGTTTACCGTGTTATAGCGAACATCTGCAGCCGCTGATTGCCAGCTCAAATACCCTTGAACAACTTCACCTATGTTTGTTGGTACAAAAGTCAGGTTTAACGGTGGTGCAACACCGCCTGTAGGTAATACAGTGAATGGAGGTCGAACAAACGGCTTGCCGACAATATCTTCATAAATATAAGCACCGTCCTCCTCGAGGAGAATATCAACGCCCTCCTGAGGGTGAAATTTCCATTCAGCCACGCGAAACTCAAGATTTTGAATACCAATGTGCGGCAAGTTTAATAAAATCACATCCCCTGGTCGGTAGGCATAACCGTCCATATTCATTTTTAATTGAATACGACGACCCGCACGCTTTTTGCGTAGATACAGATTAGAGAGACGCGCAGCTTGATATGGACTAGTAACAAAGCGATAGTCCATATTTTCTTTGATTTCTAAACCGTCCTCATCAACCCATTCATCAACAATAACCGGTTCAAAATCGGTTTTAATGTACTGTTGTTCAGCATCAACAAACGTGCCGTAAATCGCATTGGTAGCATCACGAAGCGCAAGTTCAGGCGTAATAGTGACAGTATCAATCAGTTGATTGGGTTCGATGCGTAAGACAGCAGGACCATTGTAAGCCTGCATTAAAATACCGTGTTTCCCCGCAACATAAGTCGGTTCAGCCGCGATACATTTATGCATGTGATCAAGCACCGATGCTGGCGACTCGGAAAGCTCATAAGCACCGTTGATGGTGTAGCGTGGCTCGGTCTCACCTTCAGGTGTAGTCACTGGCTCGTCGCATAAATCAGCAGCAACCTTGAATGCATCAAAATCAATATCTGAATCGGGTACACTTAAATAGCTACGATAAAAATCAAGAATGACTAATGCCCCGTTATTGCTCCACACCGTTTTATCGGTGCGCGGATCATAAATCTGCTTCCCCCATACTTCGATTTTGACATTAGGAACACCGTAGGGAAACTTTTCAGCGTCGTATTTGAGCGTTAACCTTAACCACGCCAAGCCATCACCTATCATGTCTTCTTTCCAGCTAGGCGCATTTTTCAGCATGTACGGATCGCAGTCAGTGCGGCTATTATGAAATTCGTACTCCGCTTTATCGTTAAACGTTTCAATCAAATCATCGTTGAGCCAAATTTTACCAACGCGGTCTACTTTGTGTGCTGCAATCGCAATCACCATAAAGAGCCTTTCGTTTTCTGTTTGATCGCCCTTTTCTTCTTCAGCGAAAAACAGCAAACCTGAACACACTGTTTTGCCGACAATGATTGTTTCTGGTGCAACAGCAGAACGTAATATTTGCTTGCGTTCGGATTGGTCGCGGTAGTTCATTGACGGTAATTTATCTTTGAAGATCATCGAGCCAGCCGCTTGAACAGCAATACCTGCCGCAATTAAAGCAGTACCCAATCCACCAGTAACAATAACACCCGCAACCATCAGGCCAGCAGAAACGATATTGGTGACTGTCTTACCCATTTATTCGACTCTCCATGCTTTTGTTGGTTGATGATTGACAGGCCTTGCCCCATCTTCAGTAACAGCCCAGATTTTATTTGCCCAGATCACGCCAAGCGTTTTCCCTTCGTCACCTTCAAACAGAACAATGTCACCGCGACTTGCGGTATCTGCTGGGATTTCAGTAAAGAAACGAGATAGTGCTGATTCGATATCGCCAAACTCTGACTTCAATACACGCTGCGCCCCTGTTTTTGTTTTGTATCGACCTCGCAAACTTTCGCACGGATCAAAATCACAAATAGCTATCACGCAATCAGCTGCAAATAAGCAGCAATCATGTTCGCCCCATGAAAAAGGCCTTTGCATTGCTTTTTGTAGTGTTTGAGGGAGTCGAGTTGTCCAGTTGATGTGTCGCATTGCTGATCTCCGGGCATAAAAAAACCCGCCGAAGCGGGTTTATACTGAAAATTATTATAACTGGTCAGTTATTGCACATTTCTAATATTGCTTTATCTTCTTCATTACTGCTCGAAATAGCTATAAATCCAGTTTCTATTCTATAACCTGTAATTGTAACGTGTGATATAAACATACGGCTACCAGCATAGGCACCATATGAATTTTTGGCATTTACAAGACCGCATATTTTCATTTCCTCACCATCACCAACAATTTTTGTTGAGTATGCCTTTAGATCCATAAAAATTACCGATGACGGATCTTTCATTTTACTTGAAACTTTTTTTCCACGGCGCTAAAAATAGAGGATTGAGATAAAGAGGCTTCTCTATAAATAAAGATGGCTACCACTATGCCGGCAATAATAGCTAAACAGATTATTAATTGCTTGCTCACAAGACACCCTATAAAAAATTAGTTAAATTAAAAACAGCACTAAGACACGGAATAAAGCTTATGCAAACACAATCTATTAAAATGGGTTATGGAATTAGAAACCTACTCGTTACAAAGTGCAATGATGACCTCATCAGTAAAACTGTCAACACCTATGCGCATAGTACCATCCACAACTCGGATGGTTTCACTTCCAGTGGCTATAACCGACATAATAAATGGTTTATTTCCTGTGTAGGCGCCGTATAGATTCTTAGAGTTAACAAATCCACAAACCCTATAAAAATCTGAAAGTTTTTCGTTTGAGTTTCTCTTAACTACCACACCACTAAATTTAGCGCTGTAGGGGTCATTTAATGTTTTTGAAACCTCACTTTCTGCAATCGCTACAATCTTACTATCTGTAACTGAGAACACGTAAAACAGAATCCCTGCAACCACTGCAATCACGATTAATATGATTGGTAATGCGCCTTTTTTGTCCATATTGACACCCAATATCATTAAAAAATATTACTTATAAATAAATGCAGGAGCATCTTTTTTGCTGCCCCAGTAAATTGCTCGTTCAGCCATTTGAGCTACATAGCGGAATATTCTGTCGCCTTTGTGTCTTTTTGTCCACGATTCATCAGTAAACCTATCGGGTAGACCTTGTGACCAACGTTCAAAACGATTTGAGACAGTGACGGAAACCTCATTTTCATTCCCTGTTGTAACACCAATATTTGCTATTTGTCCTGCAAAAACTCTTTCCGCCAGTGTAGGTTTACCATCTAGATCTAAAGCCACCAATATGACACTAACCTTTCGACCTCGACTTCTTTCATTCATCACATCGGCAATTAAAAGCGAATCAAAACCTGAAAGCGATAAAATAAGCTGCTGAGGACTAGTTGAATTTGCTTCTGAAATAGTTTCTAATTTACCAAAAGATCCAACACCTTGATAAACCTCACCCGAAATAATGAGGTTTCCAATACCCGTATGCGCTCTAGTGACGCCAGATTTGAGATCTAACTTTGCAGCAATGACTAACTCAAAACCATCATTAATCGCTTTGACCATTGCATTTGAAAAAGGATGATATAGCATCAGTATAATGCCTCCTCTAATGACAAGGTTACATTCGAAAAGTTACCCGGACGATATTGAAAACTTCCCTGATCGTTGCTGGTTAACTTAAATATCCCAAAGGGTTTAACTGTTTCTATTTTTTCATTGACTGCAGGTGAGGTACGCAATATCGGAGAGAGCGTAATTAATGCATTTCCGTTACTATCACTGATAACGTTTTCTGTGCTCATTTTCAACTCATTACCAATTGTCAGATAATCCCCTTTTCGTAAAACAATAGAATTGGATATCCACCCCTTGGTTTGTAAGGATCTACCTGTCTGGTTTGGCGCACTGACAATTGGAGATCCCTTATCTTTTAACCCTGGCCTAATCCAGTTGCTTATCTTCACTCGCCCACTTTCACCATCTAAGGATGCAACTAACACCTCAAGCTCTCTTGATAATAATTCAGTAAGATTGCTAAATGTTAATGTACAACGCCAACGACTGCCGGGGAAACGTACTGTCTGGGAGCTGCCCGTAAAGGGTGAAGTAAATGTTTTACTATTACTGACTAGTTGCCAGTTCATATTTGCTGGTACCACAGTTTCTGGCCATTCTATTATCACGACTACCTCTCAAGGGTTCCTCTAAGCTTGCCTCGATTCTGGAAATCACGCTGTATTTTAGCTAAAGCGTCATCTGAGCCTTGTTTTGCTCCCATTTTTGCTGCCGCTTGCATGGCATCATAAAGCGCCTGATCGCCATTTCCCGTAACATGAAAAGTTTGGTGAATAACAATACTTGGAGATTGCTGCTGGGGAGTATCAAGTCCAAGCACTCTAACTCCTAGGGAACCATCGCGCCCACGAGTTAGCGGCATAATTGCTTCAGGTCCAGCCTCCCCCATTAGCCCTACACCCGGCACGCCACCTTTTGCAAAAGGAAATAGTGTTGGTGATTTGACAATACTATTTCTATGTAAACTTAGTCCTGGTGATTCGTAGGTATTACCTTTTGCGTTTGGCTCTGCTTTAAGTCCCATCATGTCACCAAATGCAGTGCCTGTTAAACCTGACTTTAATGCATTAAAAATCATCATCTTGAATATCATTTTAGTAATATCATTAACTATGGATTGTGCAAAGTCAGCAAAATTCAATTTACCCGTAGTCACAAAATCGGCCATCATTGATGACATATTATCAAGGGAATTTTGGGTAGTAGTTCTCATTTGCTCGTGAACATTATTTGCCTCATCACCAAAGTCCTGTACACCTTTTGCCATGCCTGAGTAGGCATTTTTCTGCGCTGCTAATTTTTCTTTTGATGACTGGCGAGCTATGTCGATTTGTTTTTGCTCTTCTTGGGCTAAAAAAGCAGTTTGGTCGGCATAGAGTTGTGTTGTTTTGTCTGAGACCTCCTTATCTAGCTGATATCGTCGCTGACGAAAATCATCTCGAACACGTTGCTCCTCTAACATTAAGTCATAGGCGGACTGACTCATTGTCATTTGAAGTATCTGATTTGTCGCATCCTGACTTAGTTTTGAGGTTTTTTGCATCACTTCGAAGTTTTGATCATCAAATTTTTTACGTAACTCCTTATATTTTAACTCCTTCTCAAGTTCGGCATTTTTGAGTAGTTGTGTACGAATTTCAGTAGAGTGCGCTTGAATGCTTTTTTGGCGAGCATTTAAATGTTGTCCCTGTAAACCTAATAGCTCCTGCTCGAATGAAGCAAGTTTTCGTTCCGAGGCAGTTAAGCCTTCTGTTTCCATTAATTGCGCATGTAATGCAGCACCTTGCTGCAATAGTTGATCTATACGTTGCCTCCCTTCATCAACAACAGTACTGCTACCTGTTTTTTTGGTGTCGTAAATAATTTATCTAGCCCTTTTAGAGCCTGCTGATATTCGGTGGCTGAAATGGCCCCTTTATCGAGCATTTCTTTGAATTGCTTTTGCCTTTCGGCTCGTTCTTTTTGTGGATCAATCCCAGCCTTGAATGCGGCATTTAAAGATTGGACAGCTTTAATTTCTTCAAGTGAATTTCTAACTATTTCATCATGCTTTGCTTTTTCCTCCTGCTGTTGTTCTTTCAATGATGCGTTTATTTTTTCCTGTTCCTCTCTATATAGTTTCAAGGTTGGATTATCACCACCCAAAAAAGCCGCATCACCCATACTTGCAATTAATTGCATATATTCACGGTTCAGTTCATTGACTTTATTTTTGTGATTATCCGTTGCCTGACTCGCGGCATCTTCCGTTGCTTTCGCAGCTTCTAGCGCAGCCTCACGCTTAGCTTTTTTTGCTTCTTCTAATTTACCTTCGCGCTCTAATTGCGCCACCCTTGCAATAGCCTTTTCATCAATAGCTTCACCCGCTTCTAATAGCTTTTCCAGACCTTTTAATGGTTGATCATCTAGTGCTATTATTTTGCTAATTAGTAAATCAACACTACCACCAGACTTTTCCATCTGAATGCCTAGTTCAGAAACTTGCTGGAGCAAATCACCTGAGAAACCCGCTGAAGCGGCAGCTGCAACTGATTTATAAGCTTCCGCCGTACCCCCTAACTCGTTTGCTAGGTTGCGTAAATCATAAGCAGTTGTTGTTAACCCTAACCCTCCCTTTTGTAATGCTGCGTTGAAGGCTTTCTGCCGCTCTTCGGCTTGTTGGTATTGTGAATAGAGGTAAGTAAACGCTCCAGCAGAAGCCATGATGCTAATACCAACAGCCCCACCCATCATCCCCCAAGCACTTTTGAATAAGCTAGCACTACTAGCTGCCGCTTTTTGTGCAAAAGTAAGCTCTTTGCTCGCTTCAGTGAGTTGATTTGTTGCTGATGTTAAGCCTTTTTTTCCTTCTAATTCATTTTTATCAGCCGCTATAATATCTTTCGCTGCGCTCGCCATTCGCCTTTTGGCTTCAGCCTCAGCGATATTGGCTTCACTGATAATTCGGGCATTTTTAGCATGATCTTCTGCATAATTTGCGGTAACGCCATGCTGCTTATTAACTTCCGCTTGTTTTTCCAAGTATTCATCGAGGGCAAAGGCTTGTTCTCTTCTTGCAATCGCTTCATCACGCATTTTTGCAGCAAGGTTCATTTTCTCCTGTGCGCTTTTTCTGTCTGCTTGAGCGTTTTCAATTTGACTGCGAGAGAGACTTATCACTTCTCTAGCGGCATCTTGAGCAACCTTCTGCTGATCTGTTAGCGACAGCTTTACACTGTTCGCGGTTTCTAAAGATCGCTCTAATGCGGGAATAAATGCACCAATCAAGCTACTTGTCGCAACATTGGAACCTGCAGACACATTTGTTAATGCTGTTCTTAATTGCGAAAACCCTATTTGGGATTGTCTAGCTAATTGACCAGAAGCGGAGAGATCAGCACCGGCTTTTCTGGCACTAGTAGAGACCTCCATTAATCTTTCCGCTGTTTGTCCTGCATCTTTTGTCACTGATTGTGTGAATTTTTGCGATTCTTTACGCGCTGAATCATAAGCATCAAAAACTTGAGATTTAAAAGAAGCTGCGTTGAGGTGTAACGCAACCGCTAAACTTGCAACGTCAGCCATTTATTATCCTCATGACATCATTACACTGAGCCTCAATATCCGGCTGCATTTGTGTCGTGGTTGATTGAAATTCTGGCTCTTCTTCATTTCCAGAAATAAAAAAAGCCTGCCAATATGTGAGAATATTTGCAGGCAATTGCGCTATTTTTCGTGGATCTGGCTCACCCCATCGGTCAGCAAGTTGGAACATAAACTTAAGATAGGGTGAGCTGGTTAGTTTTTTTGCGCCTCCTCTACAGATCCATAACTAAATCTTTGTACGAATGACATTGCAGCTAGCAAAGTTGGTGTATCGTGCGCTTGAATAAGCTCATCAGCGGTAGGGAGATCTTTAGTTGGGAGCGCCTTTCCGGTTTTGTCACATATCGCTTTTAAAATAAGCTTGGCACCCGCCTTACTCGCATCCGAACTAAACCCCGTTTTCTGTGCCTCTTGTAAGTCATGCTCATATTCATCTAATTCAGCAATAGTTAAGCGACGAATAAAAACTGTTGCCCCTAATATTGAATGTTCTTCAACATGAGGGGCAGCCTTTAAAAGCGATGATTTCAATGACATTATTTTGTACCTCCAGCAGTAACCACACCCCATTTAACATTATTTTGCTTACCTTTTACGGTAATCTGCATGACCTCACTTGCTGGAGCACTAACATCATTCAATTCCCAACCTGCCAATGCTAGGATCATGGTTGCTGAGCGTTTATTGGGAAATTGGGCATAAAACTGAATAGTTTCTCTCGCATCCGCCGCAGTGAGTAGTGCTGCAAAATCAACATTTTCGGGATCATCAATAAAGACTAATGTCTTTTCTGGTCCATCTGGTAAATCTGAAACTGACTGTTTGTTTTTATCAATTAGCGTAGTGCAATCAACAAAACCGCCCGTTGCGCCCGTCGCACCAATGGCCTTACAATTTATCAGTGCTTTCATTTGCTCAACAGAATCTCCGGGCTTACCAAATTTAACAATTGTCCCAGCGGGAAGAACGGCATATTCAGGAGAGGTTTTTCCTGCCATAATATTTACTCCAACTAAATAAATTAACGATAATTTTCGATGCTGGCGCGTATTTCAGCGGCTAGCGTGTTTAAAATAAACTGGCGGTTATAGTCCAATGCTGGACGGATGAAAGGATTAGGGATTTGCTTTACTGTGCCAAACTCTTGCGCTTTGGCTTTCATTGCATGGGCTTTACTTGGTCCTACACGAACAGTCATGACAGATAGCGTTTTTTGGTCTTTCATACGGCTCGTTGTACGGATCTTGATGCTGTCACGCATGTGCTCTAATTCACTGGTTGCATCATAGCCTGCGTGTTGTTTCATATCTTCCAGCACAGGTACCATCGCCTCACGCCCAGCTTGCCGCAATACTTTTGTTGCAATGTCCTCCCCCAAGCGATTTAGTTCATATTCCAAATCTTTTAACCCCTTTACTTCTACCGAAATTCTCATTCAGCATCCTCTGGGTAAGTCATAATAAAATCTCGCGTCACTCGCCAGATCACCCTGTTTTCAGTCTGTTCCTCCTTATATTGTATAAAGTTACCCCGCTGAACGGCCTGTACGGGATAACTCCCAATATAGCCATGAGTAATACCTTCCCACGCACTGAGCACGGTTTTTTCAAGTTTTAATGCTTTTGAATAGTCATTAGGGATTTGAAAGGTAATTTGAAACCGAGCTTGAACAAGAGAGGTTTTAGCTAGACCAGTTATCATTTTTGGGTCACTAATACGCTGATAAACAATCCCTTCGAGTACGCTTGATGGTAATGCAACAGGGTAAGCACTAAGTCCCGTTAAACGTTCGAGATCTGCTTTTATGTCAATTTCTATCATGTCGACTGTCGACCTCCGCAGTGATAATTAGGCGGTCGGGGGTGTTTCTATCCAGCGCCCGCACGGTAAAGTTGCGCTTCTGGTAAGTGATTATCCAATTTTCTTCAATATCGTTGCGCGGACGGAGTGTGAAATGGTAGGTTTCAATTACCTGCTGTTGATCGGCGGTGCGGATTTTACGATTAGACATGGCTTCTGCTTTGGCCCAAACTTCTTTGACTTTTACTAATCGAGTTTTTGCTTCACCAAATTCATCTCTAAACTCTTCAATACATGATAAAGTAATACGTTTTTTCAACTCGCCAGCCAGCATTATTTTGCCCTCATTGGTGAAATGCGATAATCACTCAATAATTCATAGAAACCTTGAGGGATCTTCTTCAACTCTCGAGTGTCGTACCAAAAACCGACCGCCAGCATCAATGCTAGTTTGATAACAGGTGTTATCTCTATGCCATTTGGATCATCATTAGGAACATTTTCCTCATATAGCGTTCTATTTAAGTAATTACTTGCTTTTTCTTTGGCTGCCGAGAGATAGCCAAGTAAAATATCATCTTCATGCTCAGTATCTATACGGCACTGTTGACGAAGTTCATCTAAAGTCGGTAATTTCATAGTATTCCAATATAAAAAAGCCACTTAGTAGCATATTCTTCTTTAAAATCAATTGCCTCAATTTTGAGGCGGGTGATAGGGTTATTATTTATGTGGCAACACCTTGCCTCCACCAACTAAACCAAGTGCCATTTGGCTAATATCACCGATCAGTTTTTCCGCGCGATCTAAAATAACTAAATCATTTTGCCGTTTACGTAATCGACGCCCTGCGTCACTAGAGTCTTCATCAGAGGCTTTTCTTGCGACCGATAGCATGTGTTGTAATTGCTGAATAGTAAATCCAAACCCTGATTCCGCCTCTAATTCTGTCATGTGATCAAATACTTGCGCTTGAAGTTCGTAGCTGTAACTCATAGCCATCAAGCAAGCTTCGCGCTTAGGAAATTTGCAGCATGGGTATGAACGACCTTTGTTGTCGATGTAATCGGCGTAAAATTTCGCTGATTGATTTTCACCCAATACTCTAGGTACTTTCCTTAGAAAGTCTTTATGCTGTAATCTTCTATAATTCTTACATGGGAAGCTTAACCCTTCGGCCTCGGCCTTTGCCTTTCTGTCCGAATTGATGTAATCAACCATTTCTAAACTGCTCATGGTTGGCTGAGTATTATTTATAGTCGTTAATTTCGTCATAGTGATAGTGTCTACCTATTTAGTAATGAACCCTTGCCGAAATAGGAAATCAGCCCATCGAAGCGACACCAGCTATAACTGATCCCCTCAAAGGCTCATTACCTAAATATTGGCTCGATGCTTCATGTGTAAATGTGCTTTCGGAGCACAAGGTGAGATGTGATTTGTATGGATAAAAAAGGCGACAATTAAGTCGCCATAATTAGCAGTATTGTGACTATTTGCCTGCAGGTGCTTTCAATAACTTCACTGCATTGCTATCAACCAACATTGAGCCAACCCGTTTTGTGGTGTAGAAATGCACAAACGGTTTATTGGTGTACGGGTCACGCAACATGCGAACACCAATACGGTCAAGAATAGTGTAACAACGCTTGAAGTTACCAAATGCAATCGGCGTTGAATCTGCAACCACATCGGAAAATTGCTCATTTTCTGCAATACCGTAGCCCAGCAATGCGGAAGGTTGACCTAATTGTAAGCCTGGTTGCCATAAGTAATTACCCTGCGAGTCTTTCAGCGTACGAACTTGGAACAATGTGTTGTTATTCATCATGAATTTTGCACCTGAGCGATAGACTTTACGCAAGGTATAAATCAACTTCATGACTTCATCCGCTGTAATTTCTGTTGGTTTTTTCTGCAATAGATGCTGTAACGTCCCCCAGTCGCGATCTTTATCTGCTTGGTCGTCACTGCCGTATGCCAGTAACCCTTTAGGTTTTTTAACACCGTCTCCGTGCGTGTATGCTGCTTCTTCTTGTTCGGCAAATTCAGTAGAAAGCTCGCCTGTAATGAATTGTTCAACATTAAAAAAGGCATCATCCAGTATGATTTGTGTTGCTGCAGGGTTTCCATAAATTTCCCCCCATACCGGTTCAATAGGTGCCAGTTTTGAGGTTTTAGTTTCAGGGCGTTTGTCCACCTCACCAACCCAGCCGCTACTCGTACCACCTTGATTAACCAATTGTTTAAAATTGGTCGTCCCTACGGTGATAACATGACACTCTTGGCGCATAACCACTTCATCACGCAGCATACTGATAATATTGCGATCCAGCTCTTCAGGAACCGCAAAACCACCGTCAGGATCAGAACCGACTTGCATAGCCTTACGCTCCAAGTCTGCAAGCCCATCCTCTTTTCCTTTACGGATAAACTGTTCAAAAGCGGCCTTATGTTCAGTCACATCTTTAGTTGCCTTGGCACTACCGTCAGGGCGCTTAATTTCAGCCAATTCAGCCTCTAAACTGGTTTTCAGCTCATCAAGTTCAGACAATTTGCCATTTAGCGTGTCAACCTGTTCAGATAATTTGCTTTTTTCTGCTTCAATCGCATCAATACGCTTATCATTCTTTTGCGTGAACTCTTCAAATTTCCCTTTAAGTTCCTGCGCAACTTCACTTACATCTTTATGATCTACAGCCATAATATTACCTTTATTATTTAAAAATGGATTTCAATGTGTTGATGGCTTCTTGCTCGGCATCACGCAGAGAAAGGGCATCGTAGCCTTTAGCCATAAAGGCTTTGGCTTGGGTTCGCGAAAGCCCAACATCGCGCAGGACTCGCTCAATACTTTTTTGTGTGGGTAATTCACCCCGAGCAAATGCTGATTTCACATCACTGACTCGAGCTTCATCATTTGAGGGAAAAGTCACTAAACTGACTTCCCATAGGTCGATTTCTTTCAGTAAAAAGGCATCTTTTGTCCGGTCATACTCGTAATCTTTAAGAATGTACCCAATAGAAAGGCCGGATAATGATCCGGCCTTCATGTGAGCGTGTGCGCGTTTAGATAAAGGGTCGTCATCAATGAGTAACCGCCCTTTCACGTAAAGCCCTGTGCTGTCTTCTCGCATTTCAGTATAAACACCAATAGGTTCGGACATTTTGTGCTGCCAAAGTAAGGCGGGTAATGATGCTTTTTCTTGCCACTTACTCAGCGAATTAAGGAAGGCACCCGGCATCACAATATCGGCATAACTGTCTTTCACGCCAAAAACGGAGCCATAACCCTCAAACTCCCCTGAGTCGCTGACCGATTTTATTTTCAGTGGGACATCAAGCCGTTGTTTTGTCATCATCGACATGCGTTTTCTCCTCCTGTTTTGAGGTTTCTGGCTTTGTGGTCATATTGAGTGGGGTGAGATAGATGTCGCCACCATCACGCGGATTAAGTTCTTCCAATTCACGACACTCATTCGGGGAATAGATACCCCAGTTGATCCCCGTTGCATAGGCATCAAATCGGGATTTCATATCCCCTCGGAGCAATGCACCTGTATTAAACTTGGCGTAAAAGACACCTTGTTTACTAGGCTTTACCAAGCCAACATTAATGCGTTGCTCAATACGAATGAGGTAAGGAACTAATGAATAATTGATAAACCCGATCCCGAGATTTTCAATGTTATTGAACGTTGCTCTATCGGTGTTTTGAACCATGTGTAACGGTACACGGAAAATACGGCATATCTCCTCGAGCTGGAATTTTCGCGTTTCAAGAAATTGCGCATCTTCAGCCGATAAGCTGATTTGCTGCCACTTTAGGCCCATTTCTAAAATCATGGGTTTATGTGCATTAGCCAAGCCTTGATACTGGTTTTCAAAATCTTCTTTTAGTCGAGCATAGGCATCGTCTTTTAGATATTGATCAGTCTGTAAGACGCCACTCGTCACAGCGCCATTACCAAACAAACGCGCACCGTGTTCTTCCGTGGCCAACCCTAATCCGATAGCTTGTTTGGCATACGCAATCGGACTTAACCCTGTTAATCCATCCAGCGTAAATATGCGAACATGCCAAACCTCATCCTGTGAAAGTGTTTTGCAATCCCCATTGGGGAACGTCACTTGATATTCAGGCTCCCACTGGCTATTCAATTTGGGCACAACAGAGCCGGGGTTAAGCGGCAATAATTCAACCACTTCTCCTAGCGCATAAACTTTGTAGGCATAAAAWTTGCCTCGCAGACATAAGCACGCAATTAACAATTCCCAAAACTCTTGGGGCGTCATGTAGTTATTCGGTCTGACTGACAGTAACTTATGTAAGCGTTCACGAGTGGCTCTTTTATTTCCCCTTTCAAGTTGCTCGTAAAGCGAACAAGGCAGCATACCAACGGACTCCGCTAATACACGAACACAGCCAAATACTGCCGTTAACTTCATCGCTAACTGAGCGCTTACCTTACGTCCTGAATAAGTGTCATAAGAAAGGCCGATCAGTTCACTTAAATCATGTGAGGTCATACCTTCTTTTGATTTTCGAAATAGACCAGGAAAGAACATATTTACCCCTTACCTATTTCTGGTTGATCCATTGATTTAGAGACCAAGTAGGACCATAAGAGACAAAGCCCCCCTGCGGTGACATATCCAGCAGGTTGATAAATGAGCCAAGCGCCAAACGATAACAAGCAGGCACCCGCAATCCCAACCAACAAGGCTGCAATCATTAAAAATTTCATTGGGTTTCCTTAGAGAGAGCGTAAGCCTCGGGCAGCAATCACATCTGAGAGCGAAACTTCCTGCTCACCACCATTCACCAACAAGCGACTCATCCCCGTAAATAAAGCAACTGGACCATCAATTTTGGCTTCAGGGGTCGATTTGTTCGGGAATATATTGTCGTTTTTATCGGGTTTTACCGTAACGTTTGCCATCATCCAGTTCATAACCGGATTTTGGCTGTGATGAAGTTTGCCTGCGTAAACTAGCGCTTCAATTTCTTTCATGGCTTCTGAGAGATTACGGACTGTTTGCGGTACTTCGACAAGCGGAATGCCCTCTTCAGACAGGGCAAGGCTAAATTGCATTGAACTCCACGGATCAAAGCCGAGTTCTTTTAGGTTTTCGCCCTCTATCCATTCCACAATTTCTTCTTTTATTTGGTTATGGTCGATGACTTCACCATCTGTCAATGTCAGGTAGCCTAAATCAGACCATTTGCGGTAAAGTTCAGCCATTTGGCGAGAGCATCGCTCAAGTCTGTCTTCAGGCAGCCAAAATTTAAAGTCGGCATGAACATGCCCGTTAGGCTCTTGCCAGACTTTGGCCGCGGCACAAATATCAATTTTATTAGCAAGGTCAACACCGACCCACATGGGGTAGGTTTTTAATTCGTGCTTGGGAGCCAGTTCGGGGGATTCATCCCATTTCATCATATCCATCCAAGCGGATTCAGCCGTCACCCAAATATTCATGTGTTTGGTAAAAAAGTTCACCCGCGCTGAAACTTGCTCTTTGGCTTTTTTGGCGAGTCGTCGTAAATCATCCCAACGTTTGCAGATACCGAGGCCGGGATTCGCTTTTTGCCACACCGTTTCATCGAACGGATCGTCTTCTTTATCCAGCGTGTAAATAATGCCGAAGAATGAATCGTCGTCTACCTGACCACGCAATACCTTGATAGCGTAATCCCGTAATTCATAGCAGATACCCTCTTTATTAAACCCCGCCGTGGTGATCCCAAAGAGAAGAGATTGTAAGCGTGCGCCCGTTGCGGTTTCGAGTACATCCCAAACATCACGGGTTTTGTGGGCGTGCAGTTCGTCGACAATGCCACAATGGATATTTAGACCGTCAAGGTTGTTAGCGTCACTGGATAGCGGCTCAAATTTAGAGGCGGTTTGCTCCTGGTAAATGGCCAGTTTATTGAAATCAAAAATCCGACCTAATGTCGATTTGCCTTGCTTCAGCATATTTTTAGCATCTTCAAACACAATACGCGCCTGATCGCGAGTCGTTGCGGCTGAGTAAACTTCAGCGCCTCCCTCTCCGTCTGCACCTGTCATGTAAAGACCGATACCTGACGATAAAGTGGACTTGGCATTTTTACGCGCAACTTCGTTATAAGCGGTGCGAAAGCGACGCACCATCACGGGTCGCCCACTGCCATCATTACGAAGAACAATATTACCTGTCGCTTCATCCACCAATGGACGAACAAAACCAAAGATATTAATCAGAATGAAGATATGCCAATCCATCAATTCAATGGGCTTTCCCGCTAACGCCCCTTTGACGTGAGGCACAAATTTGTAAAAGTTAAGAATGTGTTGTGCTCTTGGCTCACTGAATGTAATGCCGCGCTCTTCGCCATGCTTTAAATCATCAATAAATCGCTGACAGGCCAATTTAACCAATTCGCCAGCAATAATTTGCCCCGCCACCACTTTTTCAGCGTAGCGTATGCCGTCTATTACTTTTGCCATGTTTAGTCTCGTGCTTTCAGGAATTCATCAAAAGGGTCAACGTCGTTAGGAGTGTTGATTGTCACTCTAGCGCGAGCAGATGGGGTCATGCCAAACTCACCTAGCATGGCGCGAATACGTTTCCATGCATCGGCTTTCATGGTGACAGCCGGGTGAGCTTTTTTAATTATGTCGCCCGTCATGGAAGTCGTGTTGTAGGTATAACCTTCCTCTTCCAACACATCACAGTGGTGACGATATTCAACATAGGCCTCAACCATGAGTTCAAGCGCTTTCGCATCCAGCTGACTCATTACCCCGAGCGCGTCCAGATCTTCAGCCATTCGCTTAAACCAATACTTCCCCTGCTTATCAAAATACTTCGGTGTTGGGGGTACCCCTGAAGGCGGTTTATGCTCTTTTTTATTGATCGGGCGCTTGGATGGGTTACCCCTCACTAACTGTAGGTGTGTCGGGGTTTTAGGCGGTCCTGCCATAATAGAATCCTCCTATTAATTGTTGCTTGGGGAACCCAAAAAAAAGTTTTCTAACCTGCGGCGATATAGAAATAGGTAAGGCGGCGGTACTTTAGGGCGAGAGTGGTAGGGATTTGACCCGCCCCCCCTAATGAGAGCACGCTCTGATGTTGAATATTTCTAGCCTTGCCCCAAATTACCTTTCATTTGCTGCTCTGCACCGATATAACCAACAGCAAGCAAAGCTTCACCATCAGGATAATCAGAAAGAAGTTTCTTTATCTCTGCAATGCAATATTCAACCTTTGTTTTGCTCTGCTCTGGTAGTTCGGCAACCAGCCCTTTAAACATCAGTAATGTTTGTTCGTCTTGTGTCATTTTATTCTCTCCTTAGCTGTCTTGCTTCTGTGGCAAGGCCAGCATAGCGATTGAAGGTTTCTATCATCATCGGTACCCCCATGAGTCTTGGGTATGATGTGGTCGACGGTTTTAGCTTCTGTTGCTCGACTTAACTTAATGCAGTCTTGGCAGAGATGCTTATCACGTCGAAGTATGCGATCACGTATCTTATCCCACTTAGAGCCATAGCCCCGCTCATGCCTGCTCTTGCCTTGCTGGTGGGTTTCCCAGCCTAAGTTTTGATGTTCGGAGCAATAGCCATTGCGCTCTGTCGTTGTCTTACTACAACCATGCTTGCGACATGCGCGAGGGATGCGGGGCGGCATATCATCACCACCCCGATCTTGCTTGCGCTATCTCTTCACGCAATGCATTCATTGATGTAGCCATTGTGCTATTTATATCCGCAATGCTTGAATCAAGCGCGCTAACTCTTGCGGATAGCATATCTACTTCACTAGCCGAGGCGAGTCGTGTGCTCGTTATCTGTGATTGTAACTCACTAAATCGCTGGTCAATTTCCCGTCTGAGTTCTTCGTAATTGGTTTGGTGTTTTTCAATCAACGCTGCTGCTTTAACATTGTCCAGTACAGATTCAGCTGATGCCTGTATTTCATCGCTAACTATAACGCCGCTAAATTTGGCTTCCCCTCTTTCAAAATCTAACTCAGCTATAGCAGATTGTTGTTCTGGTTTATCATTAATGCCTGTGGTTATTTCAAGCTTTGCTTGTTTTGCTCCTTCTTCAGCACCTTTCTTTGCAGCCTTGCGTATTGTTTCGCCTAAATCACATTTTTGAATGAATGCTTCATTAATAAGCGTAGCGCCGAGAGACATTCCAAAAACTGGCTCTAAGCATCCTTTAGGTTTGAATACGCTAATATCAGCTGCAAACCCTCCACTGGCTGGCTTCTTCATTCCTGTACTGACAAGCAGACCATTAATACGTTTGAGTTGAGCTTCGACTTTATCTAAGTCTGTTGTATCGACTGATATCTTTAATGTGAGTTCTGACATAACTTTCTCCACAAATGAAAAAGCCACCAGTGATTAACTGATGGCTATTGGAATATTATTCTGGGTCTATTTATATAACTCTCGTGAATCCTGAGACTATGAACACTGAATACTTATATAAAACTCTATCAATGCTACTCAATGAATAGCATTTGTAGAATTAAATAAAATTATGTCTCTCCATAAGTCACGCCGTTTCTTCTCCGATAGCTGACGTTGCTAGCATGCAATAAGTGAATGCCGGATTCATTGTTTTTGATTCTCAATATGCGCTACCGAGTTAAGGATCTGGGTCACAGCTAACACATGAGACAGCGACAATGCCGCGCTTCGCTCACAATTACTTAATCAGTGATGCTGCGTATTCAATTAGGTATAACTTTGGGGCTAAAAGTATCTTCAGCCACATAGAAAACCCGCCAATCGAAATAACAGCACCGAAAAACAAAATTAACGCTGGGAATATCGTTCTGGAAAAGTCATACATAGTAGAGTTGATGTTGTATTTTTTTCTCCATCATGATATGTCCATATAGCACCGTTAGATTTAGCCCTCTTAGCCCATATCGGCATAAAGATAGCTAGTGCAATAAGCACCACTCCGACAACAGACCAGATAATGCCCATTGTCATTTTCCACGCTAGTAATTGATGAATCACATCTGGTAAATTGGCGTGACTAAATGCAACTGTTGAATCAATGCCGTTTGATGCTTTTTCCAATAAATCAGTAAGCGCCTTTGAAACCTGTTCATTCATCGTAAACACTCCGTTCTAATGTAATCCTGCAAATACAAAGTTTGCTTTTCGTTCTCAGCCATCATTTCTCTGAGACGCCAATAATCTTGTTCAGCTGCTTCACTAAGTCGTGCGGAACTTTCATTGCTTCCGCTTTCGGATGTACTCGCTTCGGACTTTGGACACTCGGCTTTGACCCGCAAGCGCTTAGTGCCATTGATAACATCAATACGTAACTGGTCAATTTCAGCTTTTGCATTTGTGAGTTCCGTTGTGTGTTTGGTGTCGAGTTCGTGAAGGGCGTTAATGCGCTTTTCGTAGTCGGCAGTGATGGCTACTTACTCACTAAATTTATCTTTCAAGTGCTTATAGTTATCTTTTAGTTTTTCATGATTATCAATCACCCAATTAAGCCAAAATACTAGAGCGACGCAAATAGCCACCAACCCCTTAGTTGACATGGTCATTATTCATTTAACCTCACCTGCTCTTCCATTAATGGTTTATGGAAGTTTTTATTAAAAATACCTTGTAGCGACTCTTTTCGCTGGTAATAATCCCAACCCATTGAAATAAATACCGTATTGGCACGCTGTAGCTCAGTAATCGCTTTAATTTGCCACTTAGTCAGATAATCACGGAGTGCCTCATCTTTACCTATCTCATTTTCTTTTTTGAACTTAGCTGATTTTTTACCGAGGACAATACCGTTTATTAAATCGGCTTCAGTGCTGTAGTGAAAATATTGAGTCTCCTTACCTTCTTGCTGGCGAGTTTCTTTTAGCGCGTCTGACATTGGGCGATACTCCACTCTAGCAATGTCACGCTGTCGCTGGATCTCTTCTTCTTTCTTTGCTCTTTCACGAAACTGAATGAAGCTATCAACCAATCGAACTTGTCCATCTTTTGCTTTTTCGCCGCCAATAAATGGCATTGCAATTAGAAAACCGCGTTCAGTTAATTCAATACATGGCTGTTCTTTCTTTTGTTTATTAAAATAAGACGACTCCTTGAAATCAAGGAGTCCTAAATGACCACTTTCTATCAATGAACGAATGCTTTGAAGAACATTGTCATGCCTTCTTCCAAACTCATTTGCAATAGTCACTGTTGTGACTACAGGTTGTTTTCCTGATTTTTTTATTAATTGTTTCATGGTGTCTACCTATTTAGTAATGAACCCTTGCCGAAATAGGAAATCAGCCCATCGAAGCGACACCAGCTATAACTGATCCCCTCAAAGGCTCATTACCTAAATATTGGCTCGATGTGATTTGCACTTTCGGTGTGCATAAAACGCAGAGATAAAAAAGGCCTCGCGATTGCGAAGCCTGTCGGTTAAATCATTTAGTTAAGTGGGGATCTCAATATGTGGGCAATCAATGAACTTGGTTTCGATTGGTAGCGATGGGTCACTCTTCCAGTTAATGCCGAAGCGTAATTTAATACCTAACTCATCAGCAGCCTGTTTAACCGCTTTCAATAGAGGTTTGAACTCGTCAACCTGCCACTTTGTATTCACAGGGATGATATCCACTGCATGACCGGTTAAGTGGCGACTGTGCATTGTCTGTGATTTCTTTTGTGCAACCAGTTGCTTTTGTCGCTCCTGAGTTCGCAGGCCTTCAATAACGATGAAATCGACAGGGGTTATTTCCAAAGTACGACGAATAACTTTAACTAAATCAGGATGGACGCCCTTAAGATTATTTTCGCTTCGCTGGCTGAATTTAAAGCTAGTCATTTTTTGCTCCAAAACGATTTTTAATGATCTGTATGACCGCCTCTAACAGCGCATACAGCTTCTTAGTCCCAAGAAAACCAATCATGACACCACAGAATTCAGCTAAGACTGACCACGCCTCAGCATCACCGCTTCGAGAAAGCCACCAGTCAATCAGCCTAATTGTGCCTACGCTGAGTAAGCCGCACATAATGGCTTCACCTAATGATTGCTTCCAGTGAGAACCTTCTCGACGTTCGCGGATATAAGCAATTGCAGTGGCAAATGAGAATCCACCGAGGAGTGGGAGAATGTTTTGCAGCCAGCGCAGTATTTGCTCCCACCATTCAATTTTATCTGGCATACGTTTCATACCCACCTCCCCTTAGGAGGAATTTAGTTAATAGAAAGCCACCAGCAGGTAGCCGGATTTAGATTAATGAACTTAATGAATGTTTGAGTTAAGTTAGAAGGTCAGCCCTATGTGACTTACCGAAGGGATGGCTGATTAACTTCGGTGTGAGGAAATATATGTCTCATATACCTTTAGATTCGCTCCCTCTCCTGAGAAGAATTGAAGCGTTGGAATCTGCATTGAACATAACTTTAGCTAGTCTATCAGTGTTAACACCCGATATAAGGGATTGCGTGATAGCTAATTTAGATGAGTACGCATCAACTCATCAGGACTATGGGATTAAAAAGGCACATAAAGAACTTTCTGATAAAATAAAAAATTTAAAGATTGAGCGTATTTAAGCCCCTTGAGTTTTTATTTTTATCTTAGTCATTGCTCCAGACCCTAATTCACAGCTCATTGCCGCTTGTATGCCAGTGAGCTGTTTTTCTAATTCTGCAATCTTAGCATTTTGCTGTGTGACTTGCGCTGATAATGCAGCAACTGCCTGTTCTAAATATTGATTGCCCATAACTACCTCTCTTATTTAATAGAAAATGCACTAATGCGTTAAGTTGAATTGCTATGCGTTAAGTTAGCTTGATGTATATATGAAAAAGCATTTTCTCGGCGCTGGCAAAATGGTGACCATTTCGGTGATACCAACAAAATGGTAGAAACAAAAAAGGCCACGCAATGCGCAGCCCTTGGAATAATTCTTGGAATATTTTGTTGTTCGAAATGGTGTTTGTGGAGGTATACGCTGAGAGTGTATGCATTCAGGTTCCCCATGCGAGTTAGCCAATCAGCCTTGGCATTCCCCACAATGAAAACCCGACTCGCTTTAATGCTGCTATGTGAAAGATAGAAGCTGGCAAATAGAGTTTTCATTGTCCGAATGAGATTAATCAAATAGCAACCATTTAATATAGACCATTTCTTTTTAAATTAATGAGCTATATTCATTGAAACATTGCTCGATTTATTTCACTTATTATAAAGCCTCATCAATTTATCCCTTATTTAGCCACCTACACTCCAGAGGTGGCATTTTTTTACCCTGAATCCCCAAAAAGAACAATAAAAAAACCCGTTAATAGCACAGCACACTATTAACAGGCAAAATAAGGTACGGCTTTAATTTCTTGGTTATCGCCTTATCAATATAGCTTATAAGGTGATTTGTGCAAGTAGCTATAAACAAAAAAACCGTATAGCAAGGTTATATACAATTTAGGCAACATATCAAATTAGCATTAAATATGGCCTATTTTGTTCGTTTTTGCAAGTATTATGATGTTAAATTGCAAGAACGTGACTCATTTCTAATATTTGAAACCGACAATAAAACCTCACGATCTATCCGCTCTACAATAGAAACCAACATAGTCCAATGATCCCGATATATCTCTGACCATGTTGACTTACTGACGCCAACTAATTTTGCTAATGCTGTATCGGTATATTTATCAAGTGTTAGGATCTCCCCAAACCTTGAAGCGGTATCTTGTGCCGCTAACCATACCAATTGCATTAATCTGGCCGTTACCTTTTTGGTGATCCGTTTCCCTGATAGTGAGGGTTTAAACTGCTCCCACACGTAATTACATATTTCTACTTGATGGTTATAATCCAAATCATATGCATAACAGTACAACAGCCATGCCTTATGAGCTTCATCTAACTTATTAACAGCACGACGCCATGAACTAAGACAGAATGTTATTTCCAATATTGGTGGCATCGGTGATTTACTTATTCGTGTTTCAGTACACTTAACAGGATCCGATTCACGTATTGCTCCTGTACTATCACGCATTTTATTTCTTTTAAATCGACTTGTTCTTACTAATGCAGCACCTTGAAAAGCATCTAATTGCCCTTTAGTTCCTCCGTTAATATTGGCTAATGCTAAGGTTACATTTGCCCGAAGATATTCTAAATATTGATAATTCATGCCGTTATCTCCTGCTGTCACATTAACCTAATACACCTAGGGCAAATGCCTTATTTACCAATTTAATAAAAAACTCTATTTGAGTTCCGTGCTCTTTTTCCCACTCTTTCGGGTCTCGGTGTAACTCACTATGATCTACCCGACATAAAGGAATGACAAAAAAGTCGTGGGGCTTTGTTCCCATACCGCTAAGACCATAATCAATAATATGATGAGCATCATCCGCTACATCACCACATACACAGCAAGGTTGAGATTTAACCCATTGCAGGTATTTATCATTAGTCCAGCGCTGAGGCTTTGGCTTTTTCATAAAGCTGGCTGGTGGTTCGGGATCTACCGCTAAATCTAAAATGGGTTTTGATAACCGTTCATCATTAAGAGCGTCGCTGAAGTAGTGTTGAGAAACAGAAATTAAGCCTGAGGGTTTATGACTTAGCTCCTCAGGTAAACTCATCAGCAACATACGGCCGCTGAACATATTGATATGAGAACCCGGCTTAAATATTACTGCATTGATTTCAGGAACGGGGATTGGAGTTAATATCCATTGATGAGACATGCTATTCCCCTGCGCTTTCATGTGGCGTGATGGTGATTTCAAATCGACCGCCTTTGACAACTTCGCCCCACTCAATTTCTACTCGTTTAACCTGAGCGTCATCTTTCCAAACTCCAGCATGGGTTAATGCATCAAAAGGTGCTTTCAAGTAGTTATCAGTATCCATGCGTCGCTTACTTGGTGGATGCATTTTTACCGTCACAGTCACTAGATCGGTAATCGCACTTGGTCTTTTGCGTAGCTGCGTATAGATAGATGCCATTGCATTTACCCTAAATGCTCTCCCCTTTGCGCTAATTAATGTTTTACCGTTAATATTCCGCCAGCAAGCATTCACACTAGGTGGAAAAGGTAGGATGAGACTTAAAGATCGAGACATATTTGACCTCCACCACGGATAACAGATAGATGATTACCTTTAGCTGAATTGAACTTGGCATAGTGAGCTTGGCGATAAATTTTAACCTGCCCAATGTCATCAAATATATAATGGCGACCAAAGCCTATTTCCTGACTTTCGCAAATAGGGCAATAGTCAATTGATTCACAACCACCTGAGCGTCCCTTGCGCCAGTGAAGATTTCCATGGAAAGTGGAACAACTTGCACACATAGGAGCATCGCAAGTGTAAGCCGATGATAATCGGGATAATACGCCACTATCATTTCGCCCACCGATGTAGCAAATAACGCCATCACAAAGCAAATCAGCATTGCCACCACAGAACATGCACTTATTGCCAACCATTTGTCACCACCCTATTCCAAATTGCTACTGCTGATGGCTTATCATTTACAGCGGGGCCTTTTGCACCGCAGCTGTGGCAATAAACATAAAACCAAGTGCGGTACTCAAGAGTTTGAATGTGTAGATCTTCACTGCCGCACTTACACTGGTGGATTTCTGGTATTTTGTTTTTCATTATCTAACTTCTGCCAGCAACGCATCGAATTTTAATATCAATGGGTTATGTGTTGTCATTAACTCTTTAATGTCACACTTAATGTATGACTTTGTTTTAACTTCATGTTTTTTAATTTCTTTATATTTATTTGGTACTTTTTCGTAAGCATTCTGCTGAAGAACATAAACAATCAACGTTCCTATCTTCCGGTCAGTTTTTACTACAGCGCCAACTTTGAGTAAAAACGCTAACGTATGCTTTGTGTGACTATCAGATGATGCGTATATACTTTTGATATTCTTAGTTGTTATTTCGTTACCTGCTTTAAAATCACTTACGATTCGTAGATATAATGGATTCACGCTTCCTCCCCTAGAATAGATTTGCCTATTTCCTGAAGTCGGTTTTTTGATACATGACTTCCATGCGCTTTTGGCTCTACAAATGGACGCCAGATAAGAAACATTGACCCTTTGCTATTGCCTTTTTCTCTTTACCCGTATTCGGATCAACAAAATTAATTCGGCCATCAATGACAGTTCGTATTTCATCGACGGTTTTTAGTGCTAATGAGTACCAAGATGTCGACTTATCAGCAGGTAATAGCATCACTATTGGTTGGTTCTGTTTCTTGTATTGCTCAGCGGCTTTGATAATCCACGGTTTAATATTGCTGTAAGGGGGATTACACCAAATAGCACCATGACTTACCCAATCACTATTTAATGCATCCTGCTCTGGTGTTATGAAGTATGAACACAGAGCATTTTGTTCATTTGCTGCAGCATCCAACCAAAAACCAAACTCAAGCGTTAAGGCTTCAAATAGCCATTGGGGTGTTTGCCAGCAATCTTTATCTTCAGGTGCGGTGTTACTGGAATGAATAGCCATCAGATAGCACCTCGCTGCTGGTGGTATTCTGCATAGATCCGAATAACCGCATATCGCTCTTGAACACTGAAATTGCCTTCGTAGCGCACTAGGCTGAACTTTCTACACATCACGAGGCAGTAACGAGAGTCATTCCAATCTTTACGTAATTTTCGAATAACCCACCAGCGGCGCACTTGATGAAATGTGGCAATAAGACCAAATACATCAGTACCATAAACATCCTTCGATTCGCTATGCATCATGCCGACACCTCTTTCGCTGCTTGCTCTGCTGCTTTTTGCCAGATTGAGATCCACGTTTTGCGCCCCATAAACTCATTCATTCTGCGTATTCCAGCATTGCCAGCTAATTTTGCCGCAATCTCTTCAGTACGATTTTGCGGCTTAGAGTGTGAACAAATAATTCGGGTAAATGCTGATTCACGCTCAACAGGATCAACCTTGACGCCTTGATTTGCTGGCTCTTGGCTCTTGACGGTTAAATCATCAAATTTTTCACGTAGCTTGCGAGGGCTTAAAATATTTTTGTACCAGAATGAATCTTGGTTAGCCCAGCGGAACAAGTGCCAGATTTGTTCGTGAGTGCGACCGTCAATATCTCGCATTAAACGAATATCGTTAGCCCAGTCAGCGTAGTTAGGCTCTTTAGCGGTCGGGTTAATGATCTTAATTTTCTCAAACATGTGTTTTGCACAGTCCAAATCTCGTTGAGTACCCCATAGTTGACCGTTAGGACTGTGAATAACGGCTTCTGGATTAATTTTTATAGAACCACCAGCCGACCCGTTGCGGGATTCGCCAGAATTCTGCAACGAAGAGGATTTATTCTCTGTAGTAATCTCTGAAGTATTCTCTGTTGTACTCTCTGTAAGATCAGGGCAATTTGACCCGTTCGATGAGGTCACTTTTGCCCTATTCGAGCGGTTCATTTTGCGCTGTTCGATTGGGTCAATTTGACCTATTCGAGAAGCTTCGGCTGACCCGTTCGATGAGTTCAATTTGACCTCATCGGCAAGTAACGCATGTTCATAATTTATTGAGTAATAATTTGTGCGGTCATGAGTGCGTTTATTGATTTGCTCAATGTTTAACACGCCCAATTTTTTTAAATTGTTAAAGCCACGCTTAATTGTCGACTCAGATAAATACGGGAACTGCTCACGCCATTCTTCAATAGTGTTATAAACCCAGCGACGACCATTGTGATCTACACCTGATGTTGTTTCAGACAACCAGTATTGAACCTGCTGAAGCAACAATGCCTCATTTAAACCCAAGCGTACTGCAAGTTCAGGTATCACTATTTGCGGGCGAGTTTTTAGTATTAATAAGCTCATTCAATCACCCTTGTATATTGTTCTTTGAATTTAAGCAGTGGCTCGAAGAGTTCATGTTCATAGTCGTCGCGCAAGAATATGACCCACTGCTTTTGTTTGTCATAACGAATGACACGAACGCGGCGCCCCCGCTTATCCAAATAAATGCGATCAAGGTTATTAGCACTTTCATTGCTCACTGACCTCTCTCCCGCTAGTCGCGTTAAAGTCATCTAACAACCACTGAAGAAATTGGTAGTTAATTTCTTCATAGCCTTCTGGTAACTTAAGCTCATACATCAAACGACAAGTGTTATCGCTTTCCTTGAAAAAAATAGCTTTCACTTGCGGACGACTATGTAAATTCGTTACACTACTCATGCTAATTAACTCCACAAATGTTGTTAGCACTCGACGCCTCGGACCGCATATCTGGGGCGTCACCCTTTCTTGTGATAATCATTGTTGTTTAATTCCATAGACCGTTTTAAGTGACTCAATAAACCCTGCGGCATAACCGAATACTTTTGCAGATTTGCGGTCTATTGCCCTGATCTCATCGTCAGTCAACTCACCATCCGCAATACTTTCTTGGATAAGAACAGATAAAGCCCCTTGCATAGCGCCTAACTTCATTCGAATATCAAATAATTCGACCTGATCTAAATTTTCAGGCTCAATTTTGGTTGCTGGGGTGATGCCATGACGCTCCATGTGATACTCCACCAGCAGAGTCGTTTTTGATAAATCTTCCATAGCTTCTAATTCATCATGTTCGAAGAATCGACAGCCGTTCTTTTCGTACAACTTGTTGTTGAAGGTAGTTTCAGAAATACCCAGCGCACCCGCCATTGCCGAACGACCACCGGGGAATGCTTTACACATTTCTTTCACAACTTCTTTTGGTGTTTGTTTGCACATATCTACAATTCCGTTGTTGTTCTTGTAGTTAACTCAATTGGCTAGTTTTGTTATTGTTTGCTTGTTCCTATTAACTCATATAGATCTGGACGTATTTCATGTGGTGAAACTGCATTATTTGTAGCTTTCACAATAGGCATAACTAATCTTGCATCTACACCACCGCCATGAAGCCAGCGCCAAACTGTTGGCTGACTCACGCCACATAAGTCAGCTAATTTTTTTGCCCCCCGGCAATATCAATTGCTTTTTGAATTGCTTTGTTTTTCATTTTTTAACCCCTTAAGTATTATTGTGAGGCAATAATAGCAATGAGTATTAATTTATACAATAGCAATGAGGATTTGATTTTTAATACGCATAACTATAAATTCGCATTCATGAAAACGACACTGTCAGAACGCCTTCAAGAGGCTATGAAATACAGAGACAATATGACGCAAGCTGCTTTGGCTGAAGCGTCCGGCGTTGCTCAACCTACGATCTGGCGCTTAGCGAACGGGAAGGCCAAAGGCTCCGTCAAATTAGTTGATATAGCTAACGCACTAGGTGTGAATGTAGATTGGTTAGCAAATGGCACTGGTGAAATGGAAGGCTCCAGTGGCGAACAAAAATTCAGACTAGATAAATCTCTTAATATATCCGTTTGGAATGAATCTGGTGAAACTGATGATTACGTTATATCGCCGATGGGCAAGTCTTTACCTTCTTATCGAGCATATATACTAAATCGCAATACTGGATGCGCAGAGGCGCCGAACGGAAGTATCGCTATAGTAGATACGAATATAACGCCGGGAACTGGAGATCTGGTGATAGCACAAGTAAACAACTCTATATCTGTGTATAGGTTTTTAGATGGTGGTAGTCATGGATTCCTGTCTGTTGATGATAATAGAGTTCCATTAATTGATTTATCTTCATCCATATTTATTGGTGTTGTCGTTTTTCTGGTTCGAGACTTTAGGAGGTAGCTTGCTTTTTCTTTTCTGCTAACAAGCACTTCCTTATATTTTCCCGCTTCACTTCTTACCAAAACTATCACCATCGTTTCATTCCTCTCGAATATAACATTATAGATCTTGGTTTACCTGTTTATCTATACAGTAATTTATTTTATACTTTATATCCTGACGTGAAATTTGCAAGAATTATTCAATACAAAATTTAATACTATTAAGTATTACCTTTAATGAAATGAAAAATAAATCCTTTTATATCAATTAACTGCGTTTAATTTCGAAAATCATTAAATATACTAATTGCTATATTTAATACTCATTGCTATATTTAACTTATCGATAAGATGAGAGATAAGGTAATTTATGCAACGCAATCCAAACGAACCCATCGTCACTTTTAGTGTTCCAATGTCGCAAGATGATGTGCGCGAGTGGGTTCTTCAAAAGGCCGCTGAATTCAATAAACTAAATGAACTTCGCGCTAGTCAAGACCGTCTTGAGCAAGAAAAGGCGGAACTGCAGCGCAAAATTGAAAGTCTCGATGATGAAATTTTCGATCAGCAAGAACGCTGCAAAGTCACTATTAGTGCTTAATTGATTTAATTTTGTTGTATGGGTACAGCAAAACCACAGCCGCCTGATGTGGATAAGTTAGTTCAGGCAACCTTTTAATATTGTGGAGTTATGGAGAGGGAATATGCTTATTTTAACTCGTCGGGTTGGTGAAGTTCTGAATATTGGTGATGATATTACCGTTACTGTCTTAGGGGTTAAAGGTAATCAGGTGCGGATGGGGATTGATGCACCAAAAGAAGTTGAAGTTCACCGAGAAGAAATTTATTTAAGAATACAGGCTGAAAAAAAACGAAGCCATTAATTAATTGCCATTGCTCGCTTTGGCGGTGCTGCACCGCCCTTTTTTACAACATAGATAAGGCCACTGATGTTTAATCAGTTCACACGGGTGAGTTTATTTTTTATTTGTCAGTGGTCTTATTTATTTTGTGGAGTTAATTATATTTGAGGATCTATAAATGAAACGATTCCCTATCACTAACGCCGTGGTATTTAAGGCTGAATTACCCAGCGCTGAAATTTTAGAGCAGCATTTAAAAGAATTACCCTTTGTTGATATTTTAGAATCACATTCTATTAGTTATGGGTTTGTTCCAAATAAAATCACAGGGGAATTAATTACACCCATCGAAGGTGGTTATATTATTAATTTTCGTATTGATGAAAAAATACTGCCAAAGGCCGCTATTGCGTTTGAGGTTAATAAACGCATTGAGCAACTTAAAGAACAAGGTGTTTCTGATGTTTTAGAAGTTGAAGTAAAGCGCATGGTTGGTGAAGAGTTATTAAAAGTGGCTCTTACCAAGAGTAAAGTCATTACAGCACTTTATCATGTTGAAAAAGGTTTTTTATTTGTGTCTTCAACAAGAAAACCAGAGCATCAAACATTGCTTGGTAGTTTAGTCAAGGTTTGTGGTACCGTTAAAACTGAAACATTCCATATTGATGATGCTAAGAAAGGTATTACTACACGCCTATTAAATCATATTGATAATTTACCACCTGAAGATTGCTTTGGAATTGATATTTATCCGGGCAATTTTCTATTATTACAACGTAAGTTTGATAAAAAACTTGAAACTGTTAAATATGATGCTGAGTTAAATTTAATAAGAGAGCAAGTGAGAGACTCTATTGAGAATAATTTCAAAGTTAATTTAATAGAATTAAGCACATTTGATATTATATTTAAACTAACTAGTGAATTTGATTTCAAAAATATAAAGCCATTAGAAAAAATAGAGTGTGATGGTGATAGAGCTTTCCAATATAGACACACCAATGCTGTATTTATGTTTCACATGGTTAGAATAATAGAGCTATTAATTGAATTATTAAAATATAAAGAAAAATCAAAATAACCATTTAGCCAACACCAAGGAATTAATTCTCTTTATTAAGAGGCGGAATCTTATTATCTAAATTTTGAGTGGAGTATTAATTATGTCTAATTATGATGGCGCAAAACGACATTTTCAAAGTGAAACTAAAAACCATGAAATGATTATTATTAACGAAGATGGCGTATACCGACATGTTAGATTTAAACAACCCAAAACAAGCGTTTATTATTTTGACTTAGTTACATACCCCGGTTATTTGGTTTTCTCTGGTGATATGGGTACGTGGGTATTTAGCCGATTGCATGATATGTTTGATTTTTTCAGAGGTGACCATATCAATGCTGGTTATTGGGCAGAGAAACTACAACATGGCGCAGGCGGTGGCAGAGATATAGCTAGAGAATATTCACAGGAAGAAACTGAAAAGTGCCTTAAAGGGCTTTTTAATGATTGGGTTAAAGAAAATGAATTGACATCTAGTGATGATTCAACACCAGAGAAAATTAAACAATATCAACTCGAATACGAACACCACAAAAGCGAATTAAACGATCTACTTAGAAACAGTGATGAAGAGTGGTCAATGATTGAGGCAATACAGAATATTTCAACCGGTGGTTTTGGCTATTCCCCTTTTGAAGAAACTTGGGATTTGATATGCAAAGACTATTCTCATCATTATTTGTGGGCTTGCTTTGCTATTCAATGGGGAATTAATAAATATAAAAATAATAAAGTAGCAATTAAAGCTATTGACACCCTTTTATCATTTAAATAATAAAGCGTGGCTATTACTACGGATTAAAGAACCGTCACTAACTCACAAGGATGCAAACAGGAGATAGATATGAGCATCAAGCAACTACAGCAACAAATTCATCAGCAAAATAAAGATGCTGGATGGTGGGATAACCCACGCGAGAAAGGAACTTTACTCTGCCTGATTCATTCAGAAATCAGCGAGGCAATGGAGGGTGAGCGCAAGGACTTAATGGACGACCACTTGCCACATCGAAAAATGGCAGAAGTTGAACTTGCTGATGCTGTTATTCGTATTTTGGATTATGCACACGCCTTCGGCTATGACATTGAAAGCGCCATTACTGAAAAACTCGAATACAACAAGCATCGAGCAGACCATCAACGTGAAAACCGCGCAAAGGAAGGCGGTAAGCAATTCTAATTTAACTCGCAGGGATGCAATAAGAGGAATGAATAATGGCAATTATTTTACATGCAAATAATAGTACAACAATAATTACACCTGAATTTGGTAACGAGTTCATGCTAGCCGAGCTCCAAGAGTATGTTGGTGGGTATATTCAAACAATTGACTTCAATGAGCCTGTGATAATCGATGGGACTGAGTACTCCACTATTGTTATTGATGAGGATGGTAAACACAAAAAATACCCAATAAACACAACTGCAACACAATACGCTAAGAATGAATTATTTGATGACGACTTTTTGGTTGGCGATGTTATTTTCTTGAAAGATGGGGAAATTTCTTAATAAAAACCGATAAATTTAAAAGGTTAAGTGATGGATAAATACGATAAAGAACAAATGAAACTTGGCGTTCTGTTCGCACGTAATCATTTAATTGGTGCTTATAGGGCTAATTTCATTGATTGTGATTTAAATGAATTCGCTAAGTTTATGGCGCTGCTCTCTCACGTAGCAAAAGAATCAATCGATATAGAGTTAATGATGGCTGATGTTCTTGCGTGTAATGAGCAAGCTGAAGAATGGATTAAGTTAATTTTGGAGAAAAACAATGAAATATAAAAACTTAATGCTAGATCTAGAAACCATGAGCAATAAAGGCAATGCCGCTATTGTTTCTATAGGTGCTGTAGCTTTTGAACCTTCAACGGGTGAGATTGGCCCTACTTTTTATACTGTGGTTGACTTAATAAGTTCTGAACGTGCTGGGCTTCATATTGATGCCGATACGGTGCTTTGGTGGATGAAGAAAAGTAGCGAAGCTAGAGCAGCTATCATTGCTGATGGTTGTTGGCTAGATGAATCGCTGGGTGATCTAAACCTTTTTGCAGAAAGAGTGTTAACTGATGACGTTCAGGTGTGGGGTAATGGCGTTGATTTTGACAATGTTATTTTGCGTAACGCATATAATGCAGTCAATTTAGAACCGTTCTGGAAACGTTGGAACAATCGCGGTGTTAGAACGATTGTAGAACTAGGACGCAATACGGGTATTGATCCTAAACGTACACTTGCATTTGAAGGTGAACCTCATAACGCTTTAGATGACGCCATTCATCAAGCCAAATATGTATCTATTATCCACCAGCATTTAATTAAACCAGTTAACGACGATATCTAATTTTTAAATCTGTATGCGGCAGATGTGGAGGTAATTATGTCTATTAATAGCATGGGTAAATTGATGAAAGCCAGCAAATGGGCTAGGCGTGAGTTTGAAAAAGATTCTATACCCACCCCAAAGACATTAAAAAGATGGGTAACCAATGGGGTTATTAACGGAAAAATTATAGATCAGTCGGTCTGGATATTTTCAAGTGAAAAAATGGGTGTAGCCTCTTCAATCTCAAATCATGTAAATGCTTTGATAGAGGAACAGTAAATGGCAGCAAGGCCAAGAAACAGGCAATACAGACACTTGCCTGACTTTCTCAACTTCGACAAAACCCGCCAGCGTTACGTGCTAACGCTAATAACAGGTAAACGAAAAACCATAGGCACCGACCGTGCCTATTCAATCGCTGTTGCGCGTGAATATAACCTAAGAATGCGCCCAGAAACCGCTATTAGCTTGAATGGACTAATTAATGAATCAGGTGGACTAAAGGGCGAAGGTGAAGCTTTATCCGTTCACATGGATAGATTAATGCAGCGCATAGTTAAAGATGAGCAGCCAGCGAAAAGCACCCTATCCGATTGGAAAAAAGACATTGAACGCATAAAAGAGTTTTTTAGTGATGTTGCTTGTTGTGATATTACTCTAGAGCATGTTAACGATTATATAAACCATTACCACGCTGATGGATCTGCAAATGTTCAGAATAGAAAAGTATTATTCTTGAAGAAAATATTTAGCTACGCAATGGATGAATCATTAATGCTTGATAATCCGGCCACACGCAAGAAAATGCGAAGATTGGAAGGAAAACAAAGAAAGCGTCTATCATTTGAAAACTTTATTAAAATACGCAATTTTGCTGAACCCTGGTTACGTACAGCTATGGATCTGGCTTTACAGACAACACAAGCAAGACTTGAAGTTTCCAGAATAAAATACAATATAAAAAAACCAAAGGAAGGCGTTTGCGGTTGTGTGTGGCTTGACGTGCCGGCAAATGGCATCTATGGAACGTTATATATCCACAGACAGAAAGTTAAGGATAAAGAAGCGGCTCACGTTGCTATTCCCATTGGTGATGAATTAAAGCGGATCATCGACGAAAGCAGAGATAATATTGCCAGCCCTTATGTTGTTCATCGGCTCCCAATAAAAAACAGCAACCCGATCAGCTCAGAAGTTCAGCATCCTACTCAGGTTGTACCCAGCTATCTAAGTCGTGCATTTTCAAAAGCAAGAGATAATGCTGGAGCCTATGCCGAATTACCTCAGGAACAGCGACCCACTTTTCATGAAATAAGAGCTTTGGCGGCACACTTGTTTGAGAAATCAGGGGTAGATCCTCAGGCAAGAATGGCGCATAGTGATGCGAAATCAACTAAGATTTACACACAAGATCATGTTGATTGGGTCAGTGTACCACACGCCGAAATTAAGGTGGGATAGTGGTGTAAAACGGCTTGTAACTCATTGATTCATATAATGCCAAAATAACCAATAATCCACTGTTTCCCTATACAGTCGAATCAATCATAATAACATCAAAATCAATAGGTTATGTTTTAATTGTATATAGTCATGGGGTGTCGGGGGTCGTAGGTTCAAATCCTATCATGCCGACCAAAATTCCATAAGAAAACCAACCTGTTAGGGTTGGTTTTCTTGTATCTGCAACGTCTTATTTGTAGAATTTTGTTAAACTGATAACTTGATTAACCTTAACTTTTATCCATTACAAGTTTATTTGTATTGAACTGCCTAGCCAAATAGAGTTAGGTTATTTGTACATCACCTCATTTATAGTGCCAGACACATTGTCTAGATCAATACAATTGAATGTTAGCATTCTATCCTCCAGCAGCACCCTAATAGAATATAACTTCTCCATTGACGCGCCTACTTTTTGTGGGTAAGCAACATAAGGCTCTAATTGTTTTTTTTGCCATTCTTTACACGACTTAAAACTACCTAAATCTTTAACCTTCACAAGTTGTTTAATCGGAGAAACGACATCTGGCTTTTTATTATTATCCAGCATTTTCTGTAGCTCATCCAAGCCATAGGTAGTAGCCATTAGAGGAAAATGAATACATGAAAGTAATGTAACGACTAATATCTTTTTCATCTCTCTATCTCATTAATTTACAATCAATCGACCATGTAAAGGCTGAATAGGTCGATTATTTGCATGTCCTAACGCTTTTTGAAATTTTCTTATTTGTGCTTGTGATGCTTTTATTGGCTGCTTCATGACTAACCATACAACACCTTCTGTGCATGGAGGCGTTGTTAAAGAACCGCTAAATCGGTAATAACTTTTGTCTTCTGGATAAAGTGCCGTTAAGTTGATATTTTTACCTAATTCTTTTTCCTGATCTTTTTCTTTTGGTATGTTTGACAATATTTGCTCTATAGCTGGATTAAATTCACCTTCTTCAAGCATAATGGCTAATACGGCAATTTGGCCATCTTCCTTAGCATGAACAAAATGTAATTCTAAAGGATACTGTTGGCCTTTTATTTCATTTTCGCTTGGACTATGAAAATGAAATTGTTTTAATTGGTATGTTGACCCATCAATAGAAAAATCATCGTCATCATTAACATTTATTTGTATTGAATGCCCGTTATTGATAATTTTTTGGGCATGAGTATGTATGTTTATATTGAGTGGTTTTAATTTCCCATCAATCACATTATCAATATTAATCGGAGATTGATTAAATCCATTTTCACAAGCTTTAAATTCATCACTCAATTTACCCCAATTTTCAGGGGCTCCAGAGCCTTCGTATGTCCACAATGAATTAGCATGTGATGAAAAAGCGAAAGCTGTCAAAATACATAATATAGTTCTTTTGTAACTCATGTAATAATAACTCAAGTTGTTAGTCGAGATCTAAAACTACACCTTGGTTCTCATAAATAATATTGGGATTTATCTTATTAATTATCCGGCTGAGACAGATAATTTAAAATAAAACATCTTATATTTGATTAAGATAAACATAATTAATCAATATTGCTAAGTGGTATGACAATATTAGCTAACCATTAAGGTACAGAGCACATAATTACTTTATTCATTAATTCTAGGAATAAAAATCGCAATTAACGTTATTTTTTGCACAGTTAGAAGGGCTTTTCAGGAGTATTCAAGTTGAACAACATATAATTATCCATCCAATGTTTTATACACACTTGTATTGCGGCAATCCGAACCAAAGTAAACCTTGGTTGCGTTTTCCTGATGAATGAACCAAATTATTCAGATTTTATATATTTTTTATTTACTATTGCCGACGTATTGCAAAAAGCTGATGTAGAAATAGACTCATCGCCAAGACAAGAAGCGGTCTTATTCCAATCAGTGATTTCATTTATATTCAATATAGCAATATTAGGATTAAGCTTTACATCTGTTTTAGAATTCTATAAATGCTAATCAATCGGCATTTATAGAATAAGCGTAATAAGCACGGCACTCAATTATTTATGTTTTGCACTGTAATAATCTTCAGCCTCTACAGGTGGGATCCCAAGAAATAGCATCATAAATCCACTCACAATATAGCTGACATATTTATTATCTAGTAATTGTCGAAATAGATTTTTCAAATTAACCTCTCATAGGCATTACTATACTTAGGATTAAGCTAGCATTGTTCACTGAATTTGGATAGTCAATTTTAAATCATTTACCTTTATAATTTTCCATAATAAAAATAGCGTGATTAAACCTGCTTTTTATAGCTCGTTCTTGATCTTTAGAGTAAATCAGGGTGCATTACCACTTTGGTCAATTTATCATTGAATTGTTGATAGCTATCTTCACTTATTGAAGAAGGAAAACTTAAGATTTCTAGCTCATGAGGTTGATATTCACTGTGATAATTCGGATGTACATGCTGAAAACTATTTTCTTTAAAACCACAATGAGAATAAAAACGTAATCGTTTTTGTGTTATTTCGTCAACAACAGGCTCTATTTCTAAAATAATATTAGTGACTTTTTGACAAAGTAACATAAGTGCTTTTTGGCCATATCCCTGCCCTCTCAGCTCAGATGAGATTGCAAAATGTTCAATATAAAAGAAATCATCAAATTGCCAACCACCAACAAATCCTACAAACACATCATTATTAGAAAAGTAATATAAATGAAAATTAGCATGTTTTAATATGGTTTGACGACCTGAATGGCTTCTCTTTTCAAAAGCCGGAAAAGCCATATCATAAAGATAATTGACCTTATCTAATTCAAATGAATCTTCACTTGTCAGTTTTTTTATAGTTAGCATAAATTCCCTCGTTTTTTATTACTCTATTTTTGAAAATATTGTTTAGTCACCTAAAATGTTTATTGTTAACATCTTGTTTTTATTACCATAAAAATCCTAGTGTATTTTTTCATCGGCGATGATGAATTACCTTAAAAAAATTATCAATATAATATTGACTTTTTCTCGCCATAAATCAAAAATACTGGATATATAAACAGCATTTGACAGGTGATATTATGTTACGTATTGAAATTTTATTTGATAAAAATGCATTACAAAAACCAACTGATGTAATGTTGCATGCTCTAGAAGCTGAAATTCAACGCAAGCTCAGTCCTCAATATCCGGATATGGTAACGAGAGTCGCTTTTAGCTCTAGCCAACGTATTAATATATCAGGCACTAAATTAACTCAAGATAAAGCACGTATTGAAGAGATCTTAGAAGAAATTTGGCAAGATGATGGCTGGCTTCCAGAACAAAATCTAGAAGATTAACCTTTACTCACGATATTTGAACAAGATTAATCATCATGATAACGTCTAATGACCTAATGAAATAAATAGTAAGGGAAAAGCATGACGCAAGCATTAATCATTATTGATCTTATTGAAGAAATTGTTGGTCAAAATGGATTATCAAATAGCAGTTATCAACAGACCAAAGCGCGTAATGTTGTTGAACATGCTAATAAAGCGGCAATGTATGCTCGTGAAAAAAATATTCCCCTTATATGGATAAAAGTTGGTTTTGCTGATGACTATCACGATATTCCCGCTGGTTCACCTATGTTTCACAAAGCTAAGGAAATCGGCGCATTAAAATTAAGTCAGCCAGGTTGTCAGTGGATTACTCATTTAAATGTTCAACCTGATGATCATATTTTTATTAAAAAAGGTGTAGGCGCATTTGCAAACAATAAGTTAGATCAATGGCTGAAAGAAAATAATATTGACCATGTCATTTTTGGTGGTGTCAGCTCTTTAATGGCAATACAAAGTAGTGCCCGCCAAGCGCATGATTTAGGTTATCGAGTTAGTGTCATTGATGAGCTTTGTGCAGCAGCAACATTAGAATTACATCAACAAAGTATGCAAGCACTACAAGGAATGGCAACCATTTCTTCATTGAGCGACTTTTTGCAAGGAAAAATTTGTTAGATTTAACTTATTTGTTCTGCCGTATTCTACAAGCAATGTAAATCAGCCAGAAAGCTCATTTTAATAGTGGGTTTCTGGTTGAATGACTTTTGCTTATTCTCAATTCAATTTTTATTTCTTCTGAACTATATCATTTTTTGGGTTAACATTAACCTACTGCACTAAATAACGAACTTCTTATAATCTCGATTCTTAACCAAAATATCAATTTATAATCGTCATTTTTAAACAATCATCTAATATTATTAAATAGAGGTTGAATTAATTTCTATTGCCCTATACTTTTAGAAATAATTCGCTTCAACACAGTTACTCACTATTTATTTGAAGTAAGGTGGTGCTTTATTATGCTAAATTTAAATCAAGATCAAATCAGTAAACTCGCAGAATCTCAACTGAAAGGGAGCAGAACGATTATTTATCTTGTCGCCATATTGCTGCTGATTGGCGGGGTTGTTTGTATCACAAATCCAATTGTTTCAGGTATTGCCTTTAGCTCACTAATTGGGGTGATGTTACTTATCAGTGGTATTGCTGTTATTTGTAATATTATTTTCAACCGTTTCTATGGCGGAGTCTCTGTAATATTCAGCTTTATTGCCGGTATTGCTTATTTGATTCTTGGGTACGCTTTTATCACCGATCCTCTACCAAGTTTACTGTTGCTGGCAATATTTGTCGCAATATTATTCCTTATCGGTGGTGTAATCCGCATTTATGTTGGAGTAAAAATATTTAATAGCGCCGCAGGCCTAATGAATATCCTTATCGGGGTTTTAGATTTCATTATTGCTTACCTGTTCCTAAGTGGAAACATTGAAACTTCTATTACTTTATTAACCTTGTTCATTGGTATTGAGTTGCTATTTAGCTCTTTCAACTTATTCATTCTTGCTGGCGCCCTTAAGAAAACTAGCAAATAATAAACTTCTATCATTGGCCGTGAATAATGAATACTCGCGGCCAATTACTCGCTTTTTTCTTCATTACCCTTCTTATCCTCTTATCCTCTTATCCTCTTATCCTCTTATCCTCTTATCACTAATTTACATTTCACATTCATCAGCAGCCAAGATAAGAGTTATAAAATTATTTTTAAATTTTAAAATTTTTTTATAACTCTTATCTTGACTTTATTGAGACAAAAGCTAGAATGCTCGCAAGTGATCTGGATCACATTTTAATTTTTTTGGAGCATCTATGAATACCATCAAAGAATTTATTAGCAATGTTCAAGAAGTTGTTGAATTACTTGCTAAACGTTTCATGTAAGACCGTTTTTTATAACCTCATCTTTAGCGTTCTATGCACCTTTTTTGCAAAACAGCCTTAACATTTATTAAGGCTGTCTTTTTATCTCTTCTCATAATTTCATAACCATTCTTTATATTCACAACGTATCCATATACACAACATATAATTGTATTTCTATTCAAAAACCGCTTAATCACCACTTCTCAAAAATCAAATCTCCCCTAATTAATGAATTTGAGTTAAATCTATGTTACTATTTATCAGTAACAGATTCATTTATATAGTAAAAGAATCAATTTTAATTTTTTGATGTCAATTCAAGAAGGAGAGAACATGCAGCAGCAACTGCGAGACTGGGTTCGCCAGTTTAATCAAGAATACGCTGATATTGCTTCACTTTTAGCTGTTTTAGGCTTAATTATTGTTGTAGCCTTAATTTTGCATTTTATCTTGCACAAAATTATTCTGCCTCGCCTCGAAAAAAGTGGCCAACAAAAAGGGGGGGGCTGGCAACATCAGTTGACACAATTTAATCTATTCAATCGTATCGCCTTTATTATTCAAGGTATTGTAGTCAATATTCAAGCTATGCTTTGGTTGCATACTGATTCAACCGCACAACAGATCCTGACTGTTGTATCTCAAGCTTGGTGCTTATTATTTGGCCTGCTAACATTCTTCTCAATTCTCGATATATTACTTAGCATATTGCAACGTGCAGCGAAAACCGCAGATCTTCCTCTACGCGGTATATTCCAAAGCATTAAGCTGATTGCCAGCGTGCTAATTGTTATCATGATTATTTCATTGTTAATCGGGAAATCACCGCTCATTCTCTTGAGTGGGTTAGGTGCGATGACAGCTGTCATGATGCTGGTATTTAAAGACCCAATTATGGGTTTAGTCGCCGGTATTCAATTATCTGCAAATAACATGGTAAGTATTGGTGACTGGCTAGAAATGCCAAAATATGGCGCAGATGGTGCAGTTATTGATATCGGTTTAACCACCGTTAAAGTCCGTAACTGGGATAATACTGTTACCACTATTCCAACCTATGCATTAATTTCTGATTCATTTAAAAACTGGAAAGGAATGACGGAATCCGGTGGTAGACGGATTAAACGTAGCATTCGATTGGATACAACAAGTATTCATTTTCTCAGTGCAGAAGAAACCGCTTCACTCGAAAAAGCGAATCTATTAGAACCTTATATAGATAATAAAATTGCCGAAATTCAGCAATTCAATTCGGGTATTCCTGAAAATAAAAATGTTCCACTAAACCAGCGTCGACTAACCAATATTGGAACATTCCGTGCTTATATTGAAGCTTACATGAAGTCACATCCGAATATTCATAAAGGAATGACGATCATGGTTAGACAATTAGAGTCGGATAATAATGGATTACCTATCGAAATTTATGCGTTCACCAATACAACGGCTTGGATTGAATATGAACGTATACAGTCCGACATTTTTGACCATGTTTTTTCTATCCTGCCGCAGTTTAATCTGCAAGTTCACCAGTCTCCTACAGGTAAAGATATGCGTGCTATTGGTTTAGTCGCAGAAAAATCTGATACGTCATGTAATTAATTAACTTTTATTATGTAATTACTACCATGGTGGTAAGCATTGGAGGGGTAACCCCCTCTAATGTCTGACTTCCACCAGACCGTTATGTAAAAAATAATATAATGATAAGTAATTTAAATAGGATGATCTTGCTAGAAATTAGCCAATAAAATCATTTCAATCCTATAAATTTCTCACGCTACCCTTTGATTTATCAAGAGTATTGTTGATTTAAGTCATAACACTTTGTTGTTATTTTTTTTAACATAGTAAGTGAGAAGTGATATTCGAACTTTACCTTATATAGGCAATGTCAATGTATAAAACTAATAAAAATACTACTTTTGGAGAGTTGAGTCGGAGGGAGTTTTTACAAACTTCAGCCACTGTTGCTACAGCAGCTGCTGTTGCGGGCTCCATCGCTCTACCATTTTCTGCGAAAGCAAAAACACCAACAATAATGCCTGATGAAATCAGTGAAAAAATCAGTTATAGCGCATGTTTGGTTAACTGCGGTAGCCGCTGTCCACTGAAAGTCCATGTTAAAGATGGCGTCATCAGCAGGATTTCTAATGAAACAATGTATGATGACTCAACATTAGGTGAACACCAAATTCGCCCATGTTTACGTGGTCGTTCAGTTCGTTGGAAAACTTATAATCCAGATCGTTTAAAATATCCTATGCTGCGTGTTGGTAAACGCGGTGAAGGAAAATTCAAAAAAATCAGTTGGGATGAAGCAACATCTATTATTGCTGAAAAACTCAAATACACCATTGATAACTATGGTAGTGATGCTATTTATTATCAATATGGCACAGGCTCTACGGGTGCTAACCTGCACGGCCGTGCGGCATGTAAACGTCTGCTTAGCCTAACAGGCGGCTTTCTCGGCGATTACGGCACATATTCTTATGCCCAGCTAATGGAGATCACACCTTATGTCTATGGGAGTGTTGAAGAATCTCTGTTATCTGAAATCCAAAACTCTGATTTAGTGGTCATGTTTGGGCATAACCTTGCTGAAACGCGTATGTCAGGTGGCGGTCAGTTTTATGAAACCCTAAATGCACTTGATAAAAGTAAAGCCAAAGTCATTATCATTGACCCGCGCCGTACTGACAGTGTTACAACACTAGGTGCAGAATGGATACCTATTTATCCAGGTACAGATGCCGCTCTAGTTGCTGCTTTGGGCTATGTCATGATTCAAGAAGGCTTAACTGATGAAGAATTCTTGAAAAATTATTGTGTAGGTTGGGATGAAAATACCCTGCCTGAATCAGCGCCACGTAATGCCTCTTATAAAGATTACATTTTAGATAATGGCCCTGATGGCATTGCTAAAACACCAGAATGGGCAAGTAAGTTAACGGGAATTTCTGTTTCGCGTATTATTCAATTAGCACGCGAAGTGGGTAATTCAAAACATGCGTGGATCTCTCAAGGCTGGGGATTACAACGCACTGAAAATGGCGAACAAGCTTGCCGTGCTATCATGATGCTACCAATTATGTCTGGAAATATTGGCCGCTCAGGTACGAATACCGGCTTGTGGGGAAATAGTATTACTTACCCAGTTGCGGGCTTTGGCCTTCCTAACCCAGTAAAAGCAACATTACCATCATTTATGTGGACTGAAGCTATTGTTCGCGGTAAAGAGCTAACAGCTGAGAATGGCGGTATTAAAGGCGCTGATAAGCTCAATAATGATATTAAATTTATGTGGTGTTATTCCAGTAATGTTATTGGTAATCAACATGCCGATTTAAACAAAACTCACGAAATTTTATCTGATGAATCCAAATGTGAATTTATCTTAGTTTGGGATAACCACAATACACCATCAGCACAATATGCAGACTTGCTATTGCCTGATGTGACGCCAGTTGAAACTAATGATTTAATCAATAACTCTTATGCTAGTGGGGCTTATCACTATTTGGTTCGTTTACAAAATGCAATCGAACCTTTGTGGGAAAACCGTCCTAACTATGACGTATTAGCCGAAATTGCTGAAAAAATGGGTGTGAAAGATCAGTTCACTGAAGGACGCACTTATGAGGAATGGATTGAATTTTGTTATAACAAAACCCGTGAAAAAATGCCGCATCTTCCGGAATTCAGTGAAACAGATGGCGGTGGAATTATTGATCGCCGATTTGCCAATACAGCAGAACATATCGCGCTGAAAGATTTCCGTGATGACCCGATAAATAATCCACTTAAAACACCATCAGGCAAGATTGAGATCTATTCTGAGCAATTAGTTGAACGCGTTAAAAATTGGGAATTACCAGAAGGTCAACGTATTCCTGCAATCCCAGAATATTGTGTAAACCATGAAGGCGTTGAGCGTCAAAATAGTCAGGATAAATTCCCTCTTCTGATGACGGGCTTCCATGATAAAGGCCATGTCCACTCAACCTATTTTAATGTCGCAATGTTACGTGAAGCGATACCTCATCAATTTTGGTTAAATCCAATTGATGCTCAAGAACGTGGTTTGAATAGTGGCGATATTGCTGAAATATTTAATGACCGCGGTCGCATTCAAGTTCAAGTTAAAGTGACAGAGCGTGTATTACCGGGCGTAATTGCTGTTCCACAAGGCGCATGGCGGACTTTAGACCAAGCCGGATTGGATACAGGAGGTTGTATCAATACCCTAACCTCACAGGTTCCTTCACCATTAGCGAAAGGAACACCACAGCATACTAACCTTGTTGAAGTGAAACGCGCTTAAGGAGTTAAATGATGAAACAATATGGCTTTTATTTTGACTCCACAAAATGTACTGGCTGTAAAACCTGTCAGGTCAGTTGTAAGGATGAAAAAGATCTTAGGCTTAGGCCCTAAATTCCGTCGTGTTTATGAATTTGGTGGTGGTAGCTGGCAAAAACAAGATGGTATTTGGCAGCAAAATATTTATAACTATTATTTATCAATCTCATGTAACCATTGTTCAAATCCAACTTGTGTTGAAGGTTGCCCAACAGGTGCGATGCATAAACGGACTGAAGATGGTTTAGTGGTCGTTGACCAATCAATTTGTGTTGGTTGTCGTTACTGTGAATTACGCTGTCCATATGGCGCACCACAGTATGATGAAGAAAAGAAATTGATGAGCAAATGTGATGGTTGCTACGAACGTGTTGAAAAAGGGATGAAACCTGTTTGTGTTGAATCCTGCCCACAACGCGCTTTAGATTTTGACGACATCAACTTGCTTCGCGAACTACATGGTACAGAGTGCGGTATTGCACCAATGCCTGATCCGAGCATAACAAACCCTAATATTGTCATTAAGCCACATAAAGACGCTAAACCTGTCGGTGATAAAAGTGGCCAACTGAAAAATCCGGCGGAGGTGTAAAATGCATGAACTACCATTAGTCTTTTTCACCGTCTTCGGACAATCAGCAGCAGGTCTCTTTTTACTGGCTTATATCAGCAGAAGAATGGGCACTATTAATGATAATCAGCTAAGAAATGCCAATATATTAGCATTTATCATTGTGATGATTGGGCTAGGAATTGGCGGTTTACACGAAGGGCAACCATTGCGTTTCTTCAATATGTTATTTGGTGTCGGTCGTTCACCAATGAGTAATGAAGCATTCTTAAGTGGTGTATTTGTGGCTTTTGCAGCAGCGACATTATTCTTTACGCTGTTCTATAAACGCCCAATGTTGCGTGAATTATCCAATATCGCCACGGTTATATTCGGACTTGCTTTTGTCTGGTCAATACCGCAGGTCTACCACATTTCATCTATTGCAAATTGGAATACCAATTACACGACGCTACAAATGTGGATGACAATGTTTGTTGGTGGCGGTGCATTAGCTATGGCAATTGGTGCTAGAGGTCTTGGTATCGCCTCTTTCCTCATCGGTACAATTGTTATTTTTGCTAGCCGCGCAGGTTATTTATCATTCTTAGCTGAAACTGGCCCTGCAATCAGTGCTGAACAAACTGGCTTTTGGGGTTTCCAAGTGATTGTGCTAGTGATTGCATTAGCAGGATTTATTGGCATGGCTCTCAAACAAAACGCGCCAAAAACCCTATTAGCAACCTGTGCTAGCGCTGTTATTCTTGCAGAACTTGCTGGTAGAATTGCCTTCTATAATTTGTGGCAAATTACTATGTAATTGATTTAACGTGTTGACATGTTAACTCTGATAAGCCTGCAATAGCAGGCTTATCAATTTAAATGGCATAACAGTAAAACCATTGAACAGTTGACGCACTAAAAAGTATCACCATCTCATTACATTCGTATTTAGCAACAATATTAGTGAGAAGCAACTGCAATATTAATCAAAAAAGAGAATAATAATGACCATTAATACAACACTCGCGCGCATTTTAGGTGCTTGTTTTTACTATTCACCACAGTCAGAAACTGTTTCGCAAATCATTCCTTTACTTCGCGATATTCCGTTATGGTATGAATGGGATAATATGGAAGAATTACGACCATTGAGCTTATCTTTATCACAACAATCAGCCGATGATCTCGCTTATGACTTTTCCGTCCTTTTTGAAGGTCAAGGCGTTATGCCTGCTCCGCCTTGGGGATCAGTTTATCTTGAGCGCGACAATATCGTTATGGGCACATCCACCAGCCATTATCGTCAATTCTTAGCGGGTCACAGCCTAGAAACAGAGACGGGATTGCGTGAACCAGAAGATCAGTTTGGCTTAATGTTGATGGCGCTATCCGTTTTTGGCGAACAAGAACAAACCGATGCTATCACTACCCTTCTTGAGCAATTTTTGTTGCCATGGGCTTATCGTTATTTAAAATTAGTTCAGGAAACGCAAACTGAGTATCCGTTTTATCCTCAACTCGCCCAAGTGACAGAAAAATACTTACAGGACTTACAACAAAAACATCACCTAACACCTGTTGCTGCTGAGTTATTCCGTTAACCAATTAAGCATTGTTTAATCAAACGGTTAAATATGCAGCCATTTCTTACTTTAAGCTGCATATTTAATATTGTTTTTACAAACATATAACCTTCAGATTAATATCAAGTAATTAATTAAAATTGATAGTTAAAATGACGAATTTGGTTGCTGTAAAAAGTCAATTTCTTCTTTTGTTGATGGGCGTTCTAATATGGCATTACGATGCGGATATCGTCCGAAGCGATCAATAATCGCTTTATGCTGCATCTCATAATTGAGCGTGCTTTCATCACCTAAACCCCGAAAAAGCTCCACAGCTTGTTGGTGGATAAAACGTGATTCTGAATGCATAAATGGCATCAATATAAACTTACGTTGAGATAACGTCAGCATATTATAATCACTTTGTTTAATCGCTTCTTGCGCCAAAACAAGTGCCATTTTATCTTGAGCAAAGGCTTTTGGTGTATCACGCCACACATTACGCGAAAATTGGTCTAATACAATAATTTCAGCCAACCGACCTCGGATCGATAAACGCCAAAATGCGAGTTCTCCTTGAGATGCCCTTTCAATAATATCACCAAAGCGCTGGGCGATCATGACATCAAACTTTATATTCTTTTCAAACCATTGTTTAGGCGTGCATTCTTCAAACCAAAATGTCAAAACATTTTCCATGGCATTCATCGTGTTAAAATACCTATAATTTTAATTGTGATAAGTTATTTTTTATCGTAAATAAAACTCATTATTATTTTTATGAGCAACCTCTTAAATCCGCCATAATTAGATAATTATTTTGTGATTTTGCGAGGTTGTTCCAAAATATAGTCATTTAACTCAACCACAAAGTGACTCATATTGTTGTTAAGAAAAACATTAAACACTTTTTTCAATCATATATTATATAAAGAAGATGCTAATTAAATATTTTAAGCAAATTTATCATCATTCTTAATACTGCTGCATACATTTAAGCAATCCAATGATAAAATTTAATTTAAAGCTACTATTTAATAAGCTAATGTTTAATTAATTCATTATGTAAAAATCATAATCAATGATGTCATAGTTAGTCTTAATTTACTCTACTACTTTTAGGAATGATTTAGATGTCAGTACATATGGTACTTGTTGGATGGGCATTGTGGGTAAGTCCTTGTGGAACAGATGCTTGTGATGCTCTTCCTGTTACAGATACCTTATTTAGTGAACAAGAATGCATGACTCGCAAGGCTTATTTGGAATCTAAACGTCCTAATCTCTACTTTTTGTGTGGTGAAGTTTATCGTGATAGCGATGAAGCTGATAAAGATACACAGCATGTCGTTCCTGCGCCAAATCCACCTTTGCGCGCGCTACCTAAACGTGAATCTCGATAACATATTTAATAGTAATATTAAGCTTTCTATATAAAAACAAAAGCAAGCTAATCTTCCGCTTGCTTTTGTATTAATCACGACTATTTAGTGTTAGCAGATGTCGGCAATTTTACTCTCTGCATCAAAGTAATCCCCTTTCTTAGCCGCATATTTTAATATACCAGTGCGATGCGCAATGACTTGTACTTCCATTTTCATTGCTTCCATCACACCAATCACATCACCTTCTTGAACGGTTTGCCCTTCTGCAACTAACCAATTGAATAGCACACCCGATATTGGCGCATTCACTGTCTGTTCATGAGCGATTTCAGTGGGTGATTGATGAGATACGGATTCGGTTTGTGATACAGATAATCCTGCAAATAATTGCATTGGCAAGCCAAGTTCACAGCGTTTACCATCAATTTCGATAAAGGTACGGGTTAATTTAGCTTCATCTTGTGGAAGTTGCCGTTTCGCAGGATCAATTTTCACATCAAACTCAGTTTCAATCCAGCGTGTGTGCACTTTGAAGTCATCACAAAAATCAGCTTGAGCCATCACTGCGCGATGGAATGGTAATACTGAAGCAACACCTTCAATCGTAAATTCTTCGAGTGCTCGGCGGGCGCGTGAAAGAGCTTGTTCACGTGAATTACCAACAACAATTAGTTTTGCCATTAATGAATCAAACGTGCCAGGAATGCGTGATCCAGCGACAACGCCGCTATCTAAACGGATACCTGGACCTGAAGGTGCATCAAATCGAATAATAGTGCCCGGCGTTGGTAGAAAACCATTTCCCGCATCTTCTGCATTAATACGGAATTCAAAAGCATGGCCGCGAGGTTTTGGTGTTTCACTAATGCTTAACGGTAATCCTTGGGCAATGCGTAATTGTTCAACAACCAAATCTACACCCGCAGTTTCTTCAGTAACGGGATGCTCCACTTGTAGACGTGTATTGACTTCCAAAAATGATAATGTGTTATCTTGGCTGAGTAGAAACTCAACGGTTCCTGCACTGACATAATTTGCTTTAGTACAAATATCAACAGACGCTTGAATAATCTGTTTCTGTAAAGCCTCAGATAAAAAAGGTGCAGGTGATTCTTCAACTAATTTTTGATTGCGTCTTTGTAATGAACAATCCCGTGTTCCCACCACCACAACATTCCCCAAAGTATCAGCTAACACTTGAGCTTCAATATGGCGAGGATTGTGCAAGAATTTTTCTAAGAAACATTCCCCGCGTCCAAAGGCTACCGTTGCCTCTCTGACCGCTGAATGGTATAGCTCCTCGACCTCTTCCATTTTCCAAGCGACTTTTAATCCACGTCCACCACCACCAAAAGCCGCTTTAATTGCAATGGGTAAACCATTTGCTTGCGCAAATTCAACAACTTCTTTGACATCTTTGACAGGCTCTTTTGTACCTGCAACCAAAGGCGCGCCAACTTGAAGAGCAATTTGTCTCGCTTTAACTTTATCACCTAAAACCTCGATGGTATCTGGATTAGGGCCCACCCAAATTAACCCAGCGTCTTGAACCGCACGTGCAAATTCTGCGCGCTCAGATAAAAAACCATAACCAGGATGAACCATTGTGGCACCTGATTTTTTGGCTATTTCAATTAATTTATCCATATCCAAATAGCTTTCTGCTGGCGTATTTCCTGACAAGCCATAAGCTTCATCAGCCATTGTGACATGCAAAGCAGAAATATCGCAGTCGGCATAAACAGCAACTGATTGGAAACCAATATCGCGACATGCGCGAATAATACGCACCGCTATTTCACCACGATTAGCAATTAAAACTTTCGGACTTATTTTTGGATTAGTTTTTGAATTAGTTGTAGGCATAATCAGTAAGACTCCCTTCAAATTCTTTAAATTCCCCAATCGGGTTAAACTTTATCTTGGCATTAACAGGAATTTGACCCGCTAAATCTAAATGGTATTCACACACCGAGCCAATCACCGGATAGCCACCTGTTAATGGGTGATCATTTAAAAATAGCACTGGCTGTCCATTTGCTGGGATCTGGATTGCGCCGATACATGTTCCTTCGCTGGGTAATTCTTGATGCTTTTCTCGCACCAACGGTATTTCGCCCGCTAAGCGTAAACCAATTCGGTTAGAATCTGCGGTTACCTGCCATAATTGCGATGTTAACGTATGAACAGCTTGCTGAGTAAACCAGTCTGTGCGAGGGCCAAGAATAATATCTAAAACAACAGCCTCATCTTTACTTGGATAATCAATATTTGGTTCTTCATTCAATAAAACATCTGTTTGTTGTTGAACGGGTTTAATTGCAAGTGATTGCCCAATTGCCAAGGGTGCAGGACCCACTTGAGCCAATGTATCAAATGAGCAACTCCCTAATATGGGTGTGACTTGGAAACCACCACGAACAGCCAGATAACTGCGTACGCCTTGACTCGTCCTGCCTAAACGGAGGATGTCGCCTTTTGCAAGCTGAATAGGTTGATATTGATACGCGGAATATTTCACACCTTCTACTGTTTCAATATCTATTGCACAAGATGCACCAGTAATCGCTACTAAAGCAGAACAATTAAATTGAGCTTTAAATCCACCCTGAGTAATTTCTAATACTGCTTCACTAAGTGGATTACCCATAATTCGGTTGGCGCTTCGCAAAGCACTTTTATCCATCGCGCCTGATTCAGAGATACCCAATGCAGCTAAACCAATACGCCCTGCATCCTGAAATAGCGTTTGTAGCCCTGTAGCTAATACTTTTATATCGTTATTTTCAGTATTATTATTTTTGACTTTATTATCTTGTAATGATTTGCCTTCTGTTTTCGCTGCCTGCGGCAAACTGTATGTCGTAATAGCACGTGCAGCATCCACAAAACTTACCCTGTTACCCGGTTTCAATAATGCAGGTTCTGTACGATGAATATCCCACACAGCAACATCTGTGACACCAATGAGTTGCCAGCCACCAGGACTTGCTTGTGGATAAACACTACTAAACTCTCCCGCAAGAGCCACAGAGCCAGCAGGAATACGAATACGCGGAGATGATCGACGAGGCACATTAAGCTGCGCGTTATCAGCAACCATATAAGCAAATCCCGGAGCAAAACCGCAAAATGCAACTTGATATTCATTGCCGGTATGTCTTTCAATGACTTCTTCTATTGTCATACCAAGGAAAGTTGCAACCTCAGATAAATCTTCCCCATTATAATGAACAGGAATAGTCACCAACTGGCTGGCTTTGATATCTGTTGCCAACACATTCAAATTGGCAATCTGTTTAATCAATCTATTTACATCTGTAATTATTGGATTGTAACGCACCAAAATGGTTCGTGCTGCTGGTGTGATCTCTTCGATTTCTAATTGTTGTGACATGTCACGAAGTAAATTTGTGAGTGCCATTGTCTCTTCAAGACTTTGTAACTCCACCATAAAAGCACTTAAATTTACGGGTAAAAATCGCATTAAACACCTCTACACATGATAAGCCGCATCAGGAATATCTGTTATAAACATATGCCCCGGAGCATGGCTAAGTGCAAATGGTACACCCGACTTCATCACAGCCGCTTGAGGTGTAACACCACATGCCCAAAATACGGGAATTTCACCTTCTTCAATACGGACTGGCTCCCCAAAATCAGGTTGCATAACATCAAGAATACCCAGCTGTTCTGGTGCGCCAATGTGCACAGGTGTGCCGTGAACAGAAGGGAATCGACCAGTGATACTCACGGCATCAGCAACACGACTTGCAGGAATGGGCCTCATCGACACGACTAACTCACCTTGTAAACGCCCTGCAGGCCTACATAAACGATTCGTTTTATACATAGGAACATTGGAGTTATCTGTTATATGTCGAACATCAATACCTGCCTCAATCATGGCGGTTTCAAATGTAAAACTACAACCAATCAAAAAAGTCACAAGGTCGGGATGTTCATGATAAATTGCCGTAGCATCGGTAATTTCATCCACCAACTGACCATCTCGCCATACACGATAACGCGGAATATCTGTTCGTAAATCAGCGCCTTCGGCTAATATGGTTTGCCAACTTCCTGATTCACAAAGATCTAATATCGGACAGCTTTTKGGATTGCGTTGAGCATAAAGTAAAAAATCAAATGCCCAATCTCGAGGTAAAGCAATCATATTCGCTTGCGTTAAACCCGGCGCCAATCCTGCTGTTGGTCTATCAAAACCTTGTCGGATAGCCATTCTTGCTTCTTGCGCAGCTTTAATGGCTTTCACTGAAGCTTTAAATAATTCGCTCATCATTTATCCCCTTGCAAAAGCAGCAATTTCAACACCATTTTGCTGGAGTTGTATGCGAACCTGTTGTGCCATAGCTAATGCGCCGGGGCTATCACCATGAACACAAATAGAACCCGCTTCAATTGGGGTAAACTTTCCTTCAATTGAAGTGATGCCACCTTCATTGACCAATTGCAGCATTCGTTGTGCAACTATGTTGGGATCATGCAATACGGAGCCTGCTTCTTTGCGGGAAACTAAAGTTCCATCAGAATGGTAAGCTCTATCTGCAAAGGCTTCAGCAACTACAGATAAGCTATTTTGTTTTGCCCAATCGATAAGCGGTGAACCCGCTAATGCGACTAAAATAAGATTTTTATCCACTGCACAAATTGCTTCAATAACCGCCATAGCTTGGCGTTTATCATGAGCGATGGTGTTATAAAGCGCGCCATGTGGTTTAACATATTTCACTTCACAGCCCGCAGCAGTGGCTAATCCTTTTAGAGCACCAATCTGATAAATAACATCTGCAATTAATTCATCCGAGGCTATATCCATATTACGTCGACCAAAGCCCACTAAATCTGGATAACCCACATGCGCACCGACAACAACATTGTTCGCTTTCGCTGCCCGTAAGGTATTTAAAATGCCTGCGGGTGATCCTGCATGAAAACCACAAGCCACATTTGCACTACTGACAACTTGTAACATCGCTTCATCATTGCCCATTTTCCACTGGCCGAAGCTCTCTCCGAGATCACTGTTTAAGTCGATAATTTTTTTCATTATTCTATTTGACCTCTATTTCAAATAATTAAAGATAGCTTCTACAGACATTGCACCCATGTACCAAGTAAGCGCACAAACCACAATACCTGACCACAGTAACCAACGCGGATAGTGATATCCAGACATCAAATCTGCGCGCTTCCAGCCAATATAAACAAAAATGGTCAGACCAATAGGTAAAATCAATCCGTTAAAACCACCAGCGAAAACCAACAGTGCTGCTGGCGCTGTTCCCATTAATAAGTAGATCGCTAATGAAATAGCAATGAACACAATAGTTGCAATACTACGCTGTCTTTCTGTAATTGATTTTTTGAATATCGTGATAAAACTCATTGAGGTATAAGCGGCACCAATGACACTCGTCAAACCCGCAGCCCATAAGATCAAGCCGAAAATACGTAATCCAACATTACCTGCCGCGGCTTGGAATGCTTGAGACGCAGGATTAGCCGCATGGCTAGAGATATCAATAGTAACACCACTCGCGGTTACGCCTAAAATCGCCAAGAATAAGATGTAACGCATCAAACCAACGGCAACAATACCTTTGGTCGCCGCACTTGAAACAACATGAATATTTTCGACACCAACGGCACCTTTATCCAGTAAACGGTGAGCACCTGCATAACAGATATAACCACCAACAGTCCCGCCCACAATGGTTGTGATCATGGCAAAATCAACAGTATCAGGCCAAACACTTTGGCGAAGTGCTTCACCAACAGGTGGGTTTGATGCAATAGCAACAAATAGTGTTAATCCAATCATGACAACACCTAATCCGATCATTAATCGGTCAATAAAGGTGCTTGCTTTACGTGAAGAGAAAATATAAATGGCTAAAAAGGCACTAATCAGTCCTCCCCATTTAGGGTCAAGCCCTACCATGGCATTCAGACCTAATCCTGCCCCAGCTATATTTCCGATATTAAAAATTAAACCACCAAAAATAATAAGAACGGCTAGAACATAACCACTTCCCGGTATTGCTTGGTTTGCAATATCAGATGAGTGCATCTTTGTTAATGTAACAACCCGCCAAATATTTTGCTGTACAACAAAGTCGATCACGATGGAAGCTAATATCCCGAAGGCAAATGCAGCACCTAATGTGACGGTGAATGTAGCTGTCTGTGTAATAAAACCTGGTCCAATTGCCGATGTTGCCATCAAAAATATTGCGCTAATCAGCGAGCTTCGCCTATTTTTTACAAATTCTGCTGTGTTTGAACTCTCTTGAGCTGCCATACGCATACTCCTTCCGAAATTATCGTTGTTGTTATTCATGTTGTGTTTAGATAAGAACAGGCAATTTTCATGCCATTGTTCTACTAATGATTATTATTGTTAATTCATGTAGCACTGATTGTTGAACAATTAATATAAAATGGTGAATAAACACGCAATCAAAATCGTTTTTCACTATCAAAAAATACAATCTTGATCACTTAATTAACAAATAACATAAATATTTAACAAATTTTGATAGAAATAGATGGGGGTGAGTAAGAATTACTGCACTGATTTAGTGCGCTGACAAATAAGTTCATAATTGTCGCACCAAAAGTGGGCTTGAAGCGCCGTAAGTGATATGCAAGGATTGTTGGTCACATTAATGCCAATAGTCTAAAATTGACAACAACGGGAAAGTATTTCAGTAAATGATGATGCTATTTATAAAATATAGGTAGCTCTATTTGCTAAGCCAATGTATTTTTATACATATTATATTTTCTATTCGCTCTATTTATTCAATTTCAGAAACCGCCTTAATGACTAAGCAACCAATGACACAAACTTTATCTGTCACCATAGCTGAAACAATTCGCTATAAAATTACAATTGGCGAGCTAACACCTGGGCAGCGTTTATCTGAAGCTGCTTTAAGTGAAGAGCTTGAGATTTCCCGTAATACATTACGTGAAGTGTTTAGAGTGCTAACACAAGAAGGTTTGCTAACTTACGCTCCCAACAAAGGTGTCTTTGTTTCTGTCCCAGATATGGCAGCTATCATCGATATTTACCAAGTTCGCCGTCTTGTTGAATGTGATTCTTTAAGGCATGCCTATGCCCTGCATCCTGCCGTACAAAAAATGAAACAAGCTATTTGCAATGCGCGTGTTCATGAACAACATGAAGATTGGGTTGGTGTAGGAACAGCTAATATGCAATTTCATACTGCCATTGTTGAATTATCAGATAGTGAGCGTTTAATTAAACTCTATAAGAATATTTCGGCTGAATTGCGTCTTGCATTTGGTCATCTTAATGATCCTAAAATTCTATACGCACCTTATATTGATAAAAATCAATCTATTTTAGAGTTATTAGATAAAGGGAAAAATCACGAAGCTGCGGAAGCACTCAGTGGTTACCTTGATTTATCAGAACGCACATTGCTTGCTGCTTATAAAAGAAGCCAATCTGGTTATCGCATCTAAAAATAAATTTAAGAAGCCACTTAATTAAAAGAACATAGCGCGTTAATTTTAATTATTTAATAATATAAATTCTTAATCGGATATATTTTTCTATCCTCTTAATCCCTTTATTTACGATAAAATATCTCCTCCACATCTTTACTGGATTAATAACTTCAAAAATAAACTTTATGCTAAAATCAACTGTATATATAACGCACAAAAATTAACAATTAATAAACACAATTTAAACAATTAATACAAATCAACCAATTTTGTTACTTGAAAAAGCATCACAAATTTTAAGCTAAAAAATCACCAATATTTATCACGTTGTTACAAAATAATACAAATATGCAACAAAATTCTCTTGAATAGGTAAATAACTTGACGTAATGATTCAATTTTCTCGATCTAATGGTTGTAGTTTCGACGAATATTCGCTATAAGATTTATCGAAAGAAAAAGACAAACATAAAAATTATTAATATAAATGAGATTTCATTATGACTTCAAACCATATTTCAACGAAGAAACCATTTAAGTTTGGCCTAGGATGGCAAATATTAATCGCTCTAATTTTGGGTGTTATTGTTGGTGCATATCTACATGAAAGTACTGAATACAAAGATTGGTTAATATCAAATGTTTTATCACCAGCAGGTAAAATCTTCATTCAGTTAATTAAAATGATCGTTGTTCCAATCGTTATTTCAACACTCGTTGTTGGGATTGCTGGTGTAGGAAACACCAAACAATTAGGATCATTGGGTTTTAAAACTATTTTATATTTTGAAGTTATTACCACAATAGCAATTATTGTCGGGATTAGTTTCGCCAATATATTCCAACCAGGTGTTGGCATTGATATGTCACAACTTACCCAAGTTGATATATCACAATATGAAAAAACGACTCAAGAAGTTGAAAGTCATCCTTCTGGGATTATCAATACCATATTAACGATGGTTCCTAGTAATATCTTCGCAGCAATGTCTAGCGGTGATATGCTTCCTGTCATCTTCTTTGCGGTAATATTCGGTTTAGGACTTTCTTCACTGCCTAAAGATAAAAAACAGCCTTTACTTGATGTTATTCAAACATTCTCCGAAACCATGTTCCGTGTAACCAACATGATTATGATGTATGCTCCAATCGGGGTATTTGCACTCATTTCAGTTACTGTCGCTAACTTTGGTTTTGCATCATTAGTGCCATTATTAAAATTAGTTATCTTAGTTCACTGTGCTATTTTGTTCTTCGCTATTGTTATATTAGGTATTGTGGCTCGTTATTGTAAAATTAATATATTTACGTTAATGCGCATCTTAAAAGATGAATTATTATTAGCCTATTCAACGGCAAGTTCTGAAACTGTATTGCCACGTATTATGGACAAAATGGAAAAATACGGTGCACCAAAATCAGTGACCAGTTTCGTCATTCCTATTGGTTATTCATTCAACCTTGATGGCTCAACGTTATATCAAAGTATTGCCGCAATATTTATCGCTCAACTCTATGGTATTGAATTATCCATCGGCCAAGAGCTTATCTTAGTATTTACATTGATGATCACCTCTAAAGGTATTGCAGGCGTTCCTGGAGTGTCATTTGTGGTCTTGCTCGCAACATTAGGCAGTGTTGGTATTCCTCTGGAAGGTTTAGCCTTCATCGCGGGTGTTGACCGTATACTTGATATGGCGCGTACTGCACTGAACGTTGTTGGTAACGCACTGGCTGCACTGGTTATTGCTAAGTGGGAGCATAATTACGATGCAGAGAAAGCACGTGAATATGAGAAAACGTTCTAATTCTTAAGAATTACACAATATTCCAATTAAAACACCGAGCTTGTCTCGGTGTTTTGTTAAATAAAGAATCTTTTTTAGTATGGCTGAAAATAGATAACAGATGAAAAATAGATTGTCTGGTTTTTATTTTATTATTTAGCTACACATTTCTGATATCTAAATGCGTAGCTTTTACTTTATAGCTTACGGATTTAATTGCTTAATAACGTTTAAAGCATGATCTTTAGCTTCTTCATAATATTCTGCCAAAGGTTTGCTTGAATTAAATGTCGATTGATACACAATATTTGCTAATGGCGCACCAGTAATAAACTCCTCTCCTTTATAAATATCAACAGGAATATTTATTTGTTCATCATCCGGATGTATAGTGATTGTGCCAAGTCTTAATTGCATAATACTCTCCTCTGATTATAACGCTTCAATTTCTATTCAATGAAATATAATTAATTGAATAAGTTACCTTAAGTAATACTGATTTTATTTAATTTGTCAATCAATTATCATCATCCATTATTTTAATATCATAACCACTCTTTTTACGAATAAATTAATTACTGTTTTAGTCAAAATTAGTCATAAAAAACCAATTTAAAAATAAACGTATTATTAGATAGTTACAAGAATAGATTATAAATTAAAAATCATTTAATATAACCTTATCTATCTTGGGAGGTAAAATTCATGTCTGATAAACTAATTGACATCATCACTGATATATTATCTGATTTTAAATGGCGTACTTCCCTTATGATTATTATGACTGCCATCGTACTAATCAGTGGCTTTAATCGCTATTTAATTGTTGGCTTTATTTTATTATCACTGATTTTATATTCACCTGAAATATGGCGATATATGAATAAGAAAAGAACCTTGAAATGATATTTTTAAATAAAAAACATCTTTTTACGAAGTATAATTATCAATACAAAGAGAGCCCCAAGATAACGATTAATACATTAATAGGGCTCTTATCTCATAAATTGAATATTAATTATATAATGATGATTCTCCAGTCGGGCGAGTTTTAAATCTCCGATGGGCCCACAAATATTGTTCTGGTGCTTTCATTATCTCTTTTTCTAATACAGAATTAATTATCGTTGCATCATTCAATGGATCATGTGATGGATAACCCGCTATTTCTTCACCTAAGATCAAATCATAATATGGACCGGTTTTATTGCGTAATAATGTCACTGTCAACGTTGGTGAGTCAGATAATTGTGCTAGTGTTGAGGTCCCTTTTGAGGTTGATGTATCTTTAATTGAAAAGAATGGTGCGAAGATTGTGCCTTTCCGGCCAAAATCTTGGTCAGGAGCAAACCATATTGCTTTACCACTTTTCAATTCTTGAACCATAAACCTTAAATTTTTGCGGTCAATCATTCCTTTACCCGATCTACAACGACCTTTTGTTTGAATATATTCCATAGCTTTATTATTATGCGGACGATACATCGCATTAACAGGAAAACAGAGCCCCATTATTCTGCCACCTAACTCCAGTGACATAAAATGAACCCCGATAATAATCACGCCTTTATTTTTCGCAACGGCATTCTGATAATTAGATAGCCCCTTCACTTGGAACAATTTTTTTACTTTTTTATCACTCCAGAACCATGCAATTCCCGTTTCAAATAATGCAATACCTAATGATTTTAGATTCTCAACAACTAATGCATCTATTTCTTCAGCATTTTTATCGGGAAAACATAATTCTAGGTTTCTTCTAATAATTGAAACTCTTCTTTTAATAAAATATTTCGACTTTCCCCCTAAAAATGAACCAAGCCAAACAAGCCATTTATAAGGAAGTTGAACTAACAAGAATAAAACGAAGATCCCTAGCCATGTTGTAGCATATTTCGGGTGTAGTAACTTTAACGAAAACGTGTTTTTGGCGTACATTATCTTACTCAATACTCTATCTTTTCTGTATACAACAAAATTAGACTGCTATTTTTAATTTTAATTCAAAACTATTTCAAACCACGATAATCAACTTACTAATCAGTTTATTAGCATAATTCTATTCAATAAACAATCATGAAAAAATCCAACGGACATCACAGCTTATTCCTATATCTAATTAAGAAGCAAACCTTTAATGCATCATAAAATGACAGGCATGGGATTAATATCGACTAGGATAACCCGCAATCAACGCTTTTTATTAGGGCTTAACTAATCTATTCCCCCAATTTATCATCCAATGAATACTTGGTTGACAGACTAGGAGATTTTAGTTTCTAACCCTTATTATTTTATCAATGTATTTAGTATAGGTATCGCTTTTGAGCTTTTTATTACTTAAATTTACACCCATAATCGAACTATTGCACTAAGAAAGGAATTTATAGAAGAGGCGAATCAAAAAATAGTGGCGTTTGCCGCCATGCTATGAGAATTGGCTTAATTTCTAGAAGATACAATCAATATGATTAATTTCTGCGGCTAAGCTACTTAGCTAAAAACATGTTGCTCAATAGCCATACCGCAGCAAAACTTAAATTAAAAGCTTGTGGAAGAATGAATTTTACTTAGTATTTATCAAATACATCATAATCGGGCCTTTCACCTCTCATAATTGCTCTTTGTTGTTCATGGACAGCATCCCTATCAATTCTCTTTTGTTCCGATGTACGAGCATCTTTATTAGGTTTTGGCCATGTAGAACTATTAGGCTCATAATCAGGGTCGAATGTAGGGCTGAATGAACACCCTGAAACCATCAATATACAAAGCAGTGTGTAAGTTAATTTCATAAATGTATTTACTTATCTTTCAATGAACAAAGTTAAAAACTATCAAAATCAGAGTATCATGATGATTTTAAATATAGCTTTAACAATGCGAATTAAAATAGTGACATCTACTGCTTACCCATATTCAAAGCCGCCGTTGAAGAATCTAAGCGGATAGGAAAACATCCGAGTTTTATATTTGTTCATATTTAAATATGGCATAGGTCAGATGGAACGCCAGCAGCTAAAGTTAGGAAAATGAGAATTAACGATAATACGGCTTGGAAAATAGGATTATGTAGAGCTGGTATAGAAAACTTTCGTTTTCATGATTAGAGACATACTTGGGCGAGTTGGCTTGTTCCATTAGGAAGTTCCATCATCTGCACTTCAAGAAATGCGAGGATGGGAAAGTATAGCAATGGTAAGAAGATATGCTCATTTAGCACCAAATAATCTCATTGAACATGCAATGAAGATAGACGCGCTTATGTCACACGATGACACAAATATGGCACAACTACGACTTAGAGCATTGTGATTATGCATACAAATAAAAAGAAAAAACCCGCTACATCGATTAAATGTAACGGGTTCTTATTTGGTGCCGGCTACCGGAGTCGAACTGGTGACCTACTGATTACAAGTCAGTTGCTCTACCAACTGAGCTAAGCCGGCTAATATGGCGGAAGGATAGAGATTCGAACTCTAGGATGGTTTCCCATCGGCGGTTTTCAAGACCGCTGCCTTCGACCGCTCGGCCATCCTTCCATGGGGCGCGATTATGGAGGAATCCGCTGAGCTTGTCTACCCCTTAAAGTAAAAAAATTGATTTTTTTATATCGTTTGACTAATCTTCACTCAATTGTTCTCCATCTCATAAGAAAAGTGCTAATATCTGTACAGAATACTCATCTTTCACATTGATAGGTGCATGATTTTTAATCAATTAATAAATTCTTGCCGACAGGATAGTTCACCATAATATGTACAAACAACCTTTGTTAAAAACAACGATACTGGCGCGTTTATTTTACCTCTTCATCCTGTTACTCATGGTGACGCTCTTTCTTTCACTATATAACTCCTATTCGTTATGGCGAAATAACCACCAAGCCATTTTAACCACCATGGCAAAACAGTTATCTTATCAATTTGATGATTATCGCTACCAAGCGAATTCGCTATATAAATTAGCTAATGAAAAATCCGTTACACACCCTCCTGTGTCAGAGATCAATACGCTGCACTCAACTTTAACAAAAATACGTCATGACGTTTCCTGGTTAAGCAGCTCCAATCAAACAATTGACAGCATTATATTTGGTAGTGACAAACCACAAAATATTATACTGGCGACTGAGCTGTCTGATTATATGGAAGTTGTTTGGGCTGATCGTAATGAATACAATTCAATGTATTTTCTTAATGGTTCTGATAACACACTCATTCTCGTTACAACACACTCTATTTTAAAACCAGAGCTACGCTATAAAGAAAGCTATCTCATCCTTTCCGCTGAAGAAAAACGCGCGGACATGCTTACCCAATCTACATTACTAGATAAAAGAGAAGTCATCTCAAATGTGCAAAAAATACCGCAGGTAAATGACTATTTTTATACTTATCGATTAATGTTTAACTCACCAGGTCAATTAACGAGTGTTATTTCTTTTGATGTCTCAATGGCGTCAATATTACCTGTAGGTTTAATAGGTACAAATTTTTCAATTGCACCACTCAGTAATGAACATAATAACAATGTTGTTCTGCGTGATATGCACGTTGTTTTCTCACAAGCTATTCCAGGAAGTCATTATCAATTATTTTATAAATCTTCATTAAAAGACGTAGCCATTGGGATTATTGGTTACAATTTCTGGTTACTGATTTGCATGGTATTTGTTGTATTACTGGTATTTTTTACAAGTATATTTATTCGTAATCGGATTATTTCCCCTAATATTGAGATGTTAAATGAATTAAAATTTAAAGATTCATTAAATAACGATCTTATCAATAATATTAATTACGGGATCTTAGTTTATGATTTTTCAAGCAATAAAAAGATATTAAGTAACAATCTTATAAACCCATTATTACCTTCAATGGAGCTATCTCATATCAAAGAAATGGCTATCCATAACCACGACATGATCCAAGTCTCAATTGAAAATATTGTTTATGAAGTCATTTTAGTCAACGTCAGTATGAAGGAAGATACTTATCTATTTATTGTTATTGATAAAGATAAGGAAGCATTAGCACAAAAACGGCAAGAACTTGCTAATAAGGAATATCAAAGAATAATTCAGCTTAGAAAAATTATCTTTGAAAACATGCATAATGAAATTCATCCTCCTTTACTTGAAATGAGCAAATCGATTGAAACGCTGGAGCAATTATCAGAGCTAGAGCGACAAAATCGTATAAATGAAATTATTCTACAGCTAAGCTATATAAATCGTTGGTTTGACCATATTCATTTATTAAATAAGATTGAATTGTCAACACTGTCACTAAAAACAGAAAACGTTTCTATTGGTCATTTAGTGAGCCAGTTTTTAAAGCAAAATCTTCCGTTATTTAGACGTAAAGGGCTCTGTCTGTATTTCTACAATCAAGTAAATATTGATTCTTTATTTACAGTTAATGCGGAATATCTCCATACCGTATTGCAACTGATATTAGAATATTCGATAGATACGACATCATTTGGAAAAATAGCGATAACGCTTAATTACCAGAATGATAAAAAAGAAATATCTATTGATATTAAAGATAGTGGTGCAGGCTTAACCTCGGAAGAGTTATTAAATATACAGCACCCTTTCTCAGGTAAAATACAGACTCCATCTTCATTTACACGATCCGGCGTTACCTTCTATTTATGCCGTATGCTATGTAAAAAAATGGGCGGGAGATTTACCATCCATAGCAGTATCGCAATTGGTTCACATTATAAAATAACGCTGCCTATAGAATCGGCGACTATTGTAGATAATTATCCGCCATTATTAGAAGATATTAATATTCGCCTATCTCTCCATAATCTGGATGTTTCTCGGATAATTAAAAATACACTCACTCATTATGGTGCAAAACTCTTAGATTTAAATGAAAATTCTCACCACAATGACTGGGATTTATTAATCACAGACAACGATGATAATGATTATAAAAATATTGTAAAAGTTTCAGGAAATATCATAAACATAAACAAAGTCACACCTCAGTACATTGAGGCTAATTATAACTTTGCAAACGAGTTGATTGATGCTATTTCTTTACTGATTGAGAATTCAGAGCTTGAATATGAAAATTCACTTTCATCTCACTCTGTAACAGTCATAAATGATGAAGACTTCTCAATGAACGATAAGTCATTAGAAAATATACTTCTAACTTATAGAAATACTCTATCTAAAAGCGATTATAAGGATTTGTTCATAACAACAGTTCCGATGGATATTAATAAACTGTATAATAGCGAAAGTGTTGAGGATTTGACCGAACTGAAAAACACAGCACATCGTCTAAAAGGAGTTTTTGCTATGTTGGATTTTAAGTTCCTACATAAGATATGTGAAAATTTGGAGCTTTACATAGCTGAAGAAAACAGCATAAAAATAAGTGATAGCATTAGGAAACTGGATATTTCAGTAAAAAAACTAATGCCAGAAGGTAACCTATAATATGAATAACCTAAATGTCATTGTTGCCGATGACCATCCTATTGTTCTTTTCGGTATTAGAAAGTCACTCGAACAGATTGAATGGGTTAATATCGTTGGTGAATTTGAAGACTCAACATCATTGATTAATAACCTAACCCGTTTAAATGCAGATGTTTTAGTGACTGACCTCTCTATGCCTGGAGATAAATATGGTGATGGTATTACGTTAATCAAATATATTAAACGTCATTACCCAGATTTATCTGTTATCGTTCTAACAATGAACAATAATCCAGCAATTTTAAGTGCTATTTTGGAATTAGATATTGAAGGAATTGTTCTAAAACAAGGTGCTCCTGCTGATTTACCAAAAGCATTAGCTGCATTACAAAAAGGTAAGAAGTTTACACCTGAGAGTGTCACTAATTTACTTGCAAAAGTGAATGCAAGTGGTTATGGCGATAAGCGCTTATCACCAAAAGAGAGTGAAGTGTTACGCCTATTTGCTGAAGGTTTTCTCGTCACCGAAATTGCTAAAAAATTAAACCGTAGTATTAAAACCATAAGTAGCCAAAAAAAGTCTGCTATGTTAAAGCTTGGCGTTGATAATGATATTGCGCTACTTAACTATTTATCTTCTGTCAGTATCAATACTCCAGCGCCTGATAAAGATAAACAGTAACTTTAATACAGATAAAACCCGTTTAGTGGCGGGTTTTATCTAATCTAAAGTCACTTTGTTCACTTCAATGTTATATTGAAAAAATTAATGGCAGTATTTTAATAAAGTCTCTTTTAATACATTAATCTTCGTTGGTTTTGATAAACAATCATCCATACCAGCATCAATACAACGTTGCTTCTCTTCTGCCATTGCATTCGCAGTTAACGCAATAATCGGCAATGTATACCCTGTTTTACGTAAAGCTCTCGCCAGCTCGTAACCATCCATATTAGGCATATTGACATCTGATAAAACAATATCAATTTCATGTTCTTCAATATATTTTAATGCATCTAAACCATCTATAGCAGTGCAAACTTTAAATCCAATATTCGAGATCTGCTCGCTGAGCAATAATCTATTGATAGGGTGATCATCAACAATAAGAACTCGGTGTGAACCTAAAGCGCTGTTGTCTGCTGACTGTTCAACTTGATGACTTTCCTCTTTCAATGATGGCTCTTGTTCTTGCATCATTTTTGAAATTATTTTATCAATAATTATAGGTAGTTTTTCATTTTGGTAAGTATTAAATAGCCATTTATTAGGCGCTATTTCTTTTAAGTCACCTACATATAAACCATTTAAAACTATTTCTTTCTGTGCATTTATTTCACTTATTTCATTATTATCAGTAATGAGCAAATCATACTTTTTATTTTTCACCACAGTTTTACTAGAAAAAGCATCAAAATGTTGGTGACGAAGTAATCGAACTAAAAAATTTGCCAAGAAACTATTTTGGCAAATAATTGCAATTTTGTAGTGACTTCTATACTCCGGTATATTTTTTGTAATATATTTTTGATCATATAACGGTATTCGAATAATAAATGAACTGCCTAATCCACTCTGTGAACTAACTTCAATATCTCCATCCATTAAATTAATTAGCTTTTCACAAATAGCCAAACCTAAGCCAGTACCTTTATGTCCAATATTATTTTGATCATAGACTTGGAAAAATGGGTCAAATAACTTTAATATAACAGGCTCTGTCATACCAATACCTGAATCTCTAATCTCAATTTTTAGATAATTTCCATCGCTCCAAACATAGAATAGTACAAAACCTGAATCGGTAAACTTGATACTGTTATTCACTATATTAGATATTACTTGCTGTAATCTAACAGAATCACTAAGTAATAAATCCGGCACATCAGGTTCAATGCACGAATAAACAGAAATTTGTTTTTTCGCAAATAAAGGTAAATAGTTTTCTAATACGAAAGAGAATACATCACGACAGTTAAAGAGCTTATTTTCAATTTTTAATTGCTCAGATTCAATTTTAGAAAAATCAAGTATATCGCTAATAATCTGTAACAGTAATGAAGATGAATTATCCATTGTGTTAACTAAACGATTCGCTTTTTCTGATAGCTCAGTTCCTTGTAATAACTCAATATTACCAATAATTCCATAAAGTGGCGTTCTAAGTTCATGGCTGACTGTCGCTAAGAACATTGATTTCGCCTGATTCGCTTGTTCAGCAGCATCAGCAACGTCCTGTAATGATTTTTCCATTTGAACTCGAGTACTAATATCAATGAGAACACAAATAGCAACATCTTCATTTTGATAGCGAGAATTCACAAAGCTAATTTGTAAGTGTGTACTATTGCTGGTGACAACATCAATATATTGACTCGATTTTTGACGAATGATAGTTAATATTCTTTGCTTATCATCTTCACTCAATAAACGAAAATAATTATGCGCTAATTCATTGCTGAGAATATTTCCACCATCACTCAGTCTTAAAATAATAATTCCAACAGGGGCTGATGCGACTATCTTATGATTAAATTGCTCATGCTCTTCTAAGCGAATAGCTGTATTCGCCGCAGGAACTAACATTTTTCTCTCTAAAAACCAAATGAGAAAAAAAATCAGGCACCCAGTAAATATATTAATCATTGCACCATAAAATAACGGCGCTTTCAGCCCGGCAAGTATTTCACTGATAGGTGCGGTATAAAACAATGTCATTGATGATGGTGCTAAACGTTTTTTGAAAATTAATTTTGAATAATCAGAACTAAAACCAAAAAAACTGTGATCTGAAATAGAAAGTAAATTAGAACTTCTTATATCAGCATTCGCTGGATAATATAAAACAGGATGATTACTCGGCGTCGTGATAAATATTTCAATATCTTCAATATGGTGCGGATTGAATTGACTTAATTTAATAGATCGTTCTAACCCAATATAACCTGCAATGATATTGCCATGGTAAGTCGGTTGCAGAAGATAAATTTGCCCAGAATCAGGTTGAGCACTATGTACAATGGTATACAAGTTACGCTTATGCTGGTTTAATTTCAGACTGGAGTAATAGCGTGCACTTTCATACGCTGTCTTTTTGAGTATTTCTATATCTGAAACAGTTGTGCGAATAGGAAAATCTATCATGCAATAACTTTTACTACCTATGATAAAAACATGATTTAAACCTTGTGGTGCTGCAATACTGTCTTTCCAAAAATAAATTAATTGCTCGAATGCATTACGATAATATTTTGTTTTCTCTTTAAAATGCTCGCAGTCTGAACCTGGTAATAATGAATAAAATGAAAAGGATACATCTGTTGGTAATAGCGGATAATTAGGTTGTTCTAATAATTTATCTCTATGTTGTTCCGTCATAGATTGAATTGAATTTAAGGTTTCTCCCGTTTGTACAATAAAACTTTGTATCGTTTCAAAGCCCGAATAAAAATGTTGGCGAATATCCGATTTGCTTTCATTAAATTGTGCATAAAGAATAAATAATGTGATAAAGGCACCCATTCCCCATAGCATCAAGCCGAGGATACGGAATAAATAACGAGATAATCTTAATGATGTTCTAAATGACGGTAAGTATCTCAAACTTTATCCTATACATTCTATATAACTGATATGAGTATACTAGATACTATAGATGAAAAGCGATTAATTCTCAGTGAGCAATCTGTAAAACAAAACGGGCGAAAACGCCCGTTTATAAAAAGAATAAAAAGTGGGTTTATTCTTCAGTATCGATATCAGAATCCGTTGGTATATTATCTACATCATTGTTTTCATCATCAGAATTTTCATCATCTTCTGTTTCAGCAACACGTTGTAGACCAACAACTTTTTCATCTTCAGCAGTTCTAATTAAAGTCACGCCTTGAGTATTCCGCCCAACAACACTCACTTCAGAAACGCGTGTACGCACTAATGTACCCGCATCCGTGATCATCATGATTTGGTCAGTTTCGTCTACTTGAATAGCACCAACAACATGGCCATTACGTTCACTGACCTTAATCGAAATAACACCCTGAGTTGCGCGAGATTTCGTCGGATATTCTTGTTCAGCAGTACGCTTACCATAACCATTTTCAGTTACGGTTAAGATGTTCCCTTCACCACGAGGAATAATTAATGATACAACTTTATCATCTTCCATCAGGCGAATACCACGAACACCCGTCGCAGTACGACCCATTGCACGAACAGCATCTTCTTGGAAACGTACAACTTTGCCTTGTGCAGAGAACAACATGACTTCATTCGTACCATCTGTTAAGTCAACACCGATCAATTCATCGCCTTCATTTAAGTTAACGGCAATAATACCCGCACTTCTTGGACGGCTGAAATCTTGTAAAGGTGTTTTCTTCACTGTACCGCTGGCTGTCGCCATGAAGACAAAGTAACCTTCTTCATAATCGCGAACAGGTAAAATAGCAGTGATACGTTCATCTTGCTCTAGTGGTAACAAATTGACAATTGGACGACCACGCGCACCGCGACTTGCTTCCGGTAATTGATAAACCTTCATCCAGTAGAGACGACCACGGCTTGAGAAACACAAAATTGTATCATGTGTGTTCGCGACTAATAATCGCTCAATAAAGTCTTCTTCTTTTATACGTGCAGCCGATTTACCTTTACCGCCACGACGCTGTGCTTCGTAATCAGTTAATGGCTGATATTTTACATAACCTTGGTGAGATAAGGTAACAACCACATCTTCTTGGCTAATTAAATCTTCAATATTAATATCAGCTGTATTTTCAGTAATTTCCGTACGACGTGCATCACCATAAACATCACGGATAACCACTAGCTCTTCACGAATAACTTCCATTAAACGCTCAGGGCTACGCAGAATAAACAGTAATTCTTCTATTTGTTTAAGAAGTTCACGATATTCATCCAGCAGTTTTTCGTGTTCAAGACCCGTTAATTTTTGTAGGCGTAAATCCAAAATAGCTTGTGCTTGCTGCTCTGTTAGGAAATATTTTCCATCATGAACACCAAATGATTCTTCTAACCATTCTGGGCGCGCGGCATCATCACCGGCACGCTCAAGCATCGCCGCAACATTGCCTAAATCCCATGGGCGTGAAATTAAACCAGCTTTTGCTTCTGCAGGAGTAGGCGCTTGACGGATCAATTCAATAATTGGATCAATGTTTGCTAAGGCAACCGCTAAAGCTTCAAGGATATGAGCGCGATCACGGGCTTTACGTAATTCAAAAATAGTACGGCGAGTCACAACTTCACGGCGGTGTCGTACAAACGCTGAAATAATATCTTTTAAGTTTAAAATTTTAGGCTGGCCATTTTGCAACGCCACCATATTAATCCCAAAAGAAACTTGAAGCTGTGTTAATGAATAAAGATTATTTAGGACAACTTCACCAACCGCATCACGTTTAATTTCAATAACAATGCGCATACCATCTTTATCTGACTCATCACGCAGTGCACTGATACCTTCAACACGTTTTTCTTTGACTAACTCAGCAATTTTTTCAATTAAACGTGCTTTGTTAACTTGATAAGGAATTTCATGCACAATAATGGTTTCGCGACCATTTTTCTCGTCAACTTCAACCTCAGCGCGAGCACGAATATAAATTTTTCCGCGTCCCGTGCGGTATGCATCAATAATCCCACGGCGGCCATTAATGATAGCAGCTGTCGGGAAATCAGGTCCCGGAATGTGCTCCATCAAGCCTTCAACACTGATATCTTCATCATCAATATAAGCTAGGCAACCATTGATTATTTCTCCTATATTGTGAGGAGGTATATTGGTTGCCATTCCGACAGCAATACCTGAAGATCCATTCACCAAAAGGTTTGGAATTCTCGTCGGCATGACCTCAGGAATTAGTTCAGTACCATCATAGTTCGGGACATAATCAACCGTATCTTTTTCAAGATCCGCTAATATTTCATTCGAAATTTTCGCCATACGGATTTCCGTATAACGCATCGCAGCTGCAGAGTCTCCGTCAACGGAACCAAAGTTTCCCTGACCATCTATCAGCATATAGCGCATGGAAAAAGGCTGTGCTAGACGAACAATTGTCTCATAAACAGCACTGTCACCATGTGGGTGATATTTACCGATAACGTCCCCGACTATACGGGCAGATTTTTTATAGGGTTTATTCCAATCATTTCCCAGAACATGCATCGCGAATAAAACTCTACGGTGTACTGGCTTCAGCCCATCTCGAACATCTGGAAGCGCGCGCCCGACAATAACTGACATCGCGTAATCCAAATACGAACTTTTGAGTTCTTCTTCGATATTGACCGGGGTGATTTCTCTGGCAATCTCGCTCATGGAACCACTGTCCCTCATAACTTCAGATTCAAAGGTTTAGAACTATACCACATTTCGTCAATTTAATAAAAAAAATGAGAAGTGGGTATTTGTCTTTCAAGCGATGTATAATAGCCGAAAAATGTCTTTATGTGTCCGTAAGCTTTGAGTTTATTATCCAAAAATTGCAAATTGCATACTTTATGTGCACAAATGATGATAAATAACAATTTCGGGCATTTGTTTAGAAACAGGAGCTACATCCATGAACGATACTTCTGCCCCCACTTATCAAAATGTCGATAAGCAGGAAATCGAAAAATTCGAAGCCATTGCCTCTCGCTGGTGGGATTTAGAAGGTGAATTTGCACCTCTTCATCGTATCAATCCCTTACGCTTGGGTTATATCATGCAACGTGTTGATGGTTTATTCGGGAAAAAAGTTTTAGATGTCGGATGTGGTGGTGGTATTTTGTCCGAAAGCATGGCCCGAGAAGGTGCAGAAGTCACGGGACTTGATATGGGCGCAGATCCGCTAATGGTCGCTCGCCTGCATTCCCTTGAATCAGGCATTCCTGTTGATTATGTACAAGAAACAGTCGAGCAGCATGCTGATAAATTTCCTCAGACCTATGATGTGGTCACCTGTATGGAAATGTTAGAACATGTTCCTGATCCGCAATCCGTTGTTCATGCTTGTGCAAAATTAGTCAAACCTGGTGGTCATGTTATTTTTTCTACCATTAATCGAAATAAAAAAGCATGGCTAATGGCTGTCGTCGGTGCTGAATATATTCTAAAAATGGTGCCTAAAGGTACCCATGATGCGAAAAAATTTATTCGCCCCTCAGAATTGATTAGTTGGGTTGATGAAACTCAATTAAAAGATAAACATATTATTGGGTTACACCTAAATATCTTAAAAGATAAATTCTATTTGGGACCCAATGTTGACGTGAACTATATGCTACATACTGTAAGCGAATAAATAGCAAGCGTTACGTTTAAGAAAACAGCAAACAACCCATTTTTACAAAATTAATTTTTATCACCATGTCGTTAGCCTAATCTAACCGAATTCCTTTTATGATGCAGCTTAACGACATGATAACTTTTTTTATCCATAATGTTATCCACAGAAGCCTCAGATCTTGTACACTTGTAAAAACTGTGTTCAAACATTATCTTGTTAGTGTAAAATCAACAAACCACTACATATAGTATAAAGTCCCAACTAGCACCACAAGAGTCTCATAGAGTAATCTATGGGCTTTTTTACGTTAGTATGTACTATTTGTAAGATAACCAAGGTGTACTTGCTCATGAACCAGAGTCTGTTAGTCACAAAACGTGATGGACATAAAGAACGCATTGATCTTGAAAAAATCCACAAGGTAATAACCTGGGCTGCGGAAGGCCTGAATAACGTATCTGTTTCACAAGTGGAGTTACGTTCACAGATTCAGTTTTATGATGGAATCAAAACGTCTGATATTCATGAAACAATGGTTAAAGCCGCAGCTGACTTAATTACAGGTGATACACCTGATTATCAGTACCTTGCTGCCCGCTTGGCAATTTTTAACTTGCGCAAAAAAGCCTATGGTCAATTTGAACCACCTACCCTGTTTAAGCATGTTAAACACCTTGTTGAAATGGGCAAATATGATAAGCATTTGCTCGAAGACTACACTCAAGAAGAATTCGAGCAAATGGATGGTTTTATTGACCATTGGCGTGACATGAACTTCTCTTATGCGGCGGTTAAACAACTTGAAGGCAAGTATCTGGTGCAAAACCGGGTTACTGGCGAAGTTTATGAAAGTGCGCAATTTCTCTATATGTTAGTCGCTGCTTGTCTCTTTTCGCATTATCCAAAAGAAACGCGTCTTGACTACATTCGCCGTTTTTATGATGCGACATCTTTATTCAAAATTTCACTGCCAACGCCAATTATGGCAGGTGTTCGCACACCAACGCGTCAGTTTAGCTCTTGTGTATTAATTGAGTGTGATGACAGCTTAGATTCTATTAACGCCACCTCTAGTGCAATTGTTAAATATGTTTCTCAGCGCGCTGGTATTGGCATAAATGCAGGTCGTATCCGTGCATTAGGAAGCTCTATTCGTGGTGGTGAAGCGTTCCACACAGGCTGTATTCCTTTTTACAAACACTTCCAAACAGCGGTTAAATCTTGCTCACAAGGTGGTGTTCGTGGTGGTGCTGCAACCTTATTCTACCCACTGTGGCATTTAGAAGTTGAAAGCTTATTAGTACTCAAAAATAACCGTGGTGTTGAAGGTAACCGAGTTCGCCACCTCGATTATGGTGTACAAATTAATCGATTAATGTACCAACGTTTGATTAAAAACCGCGACATTACTTTATTTAGCCCATCCGACGTTCCTGGCTTATATGATGCGTTCTTTGCAGATCAAGACGAATTTGAACGCTTATACGAAATGTATGAGCAAGATGAAAATATCCGTAAAACCAGCATTAAAGCGGTAGAACTATTTTCATTAATGATGCAAGAACGAGCTTCAACTGGGCGAATTTATATTCAAAACGTTGACCATTGTAATACCCATAGCCCATTTAATCCGCAAGTTGCACCTGTTCGCCAATCCAACTTGTGTTTAGAAATTGCTTTGCCGACTAAGCCATTAAATAACATTAATGATGAAGAAGGTGAAATTGCACTGTGTACACTTTCTGCCTTTAACTTAGGTGCAATTGAAAATCTTGATGAGCTAGAAGAACTTGCTTCTTTAGCAGTAAGAGCATTAGATGCTTTATTAGATTACCAAGATTATCCAATTATCGCGGCACAAAAAGGTGCAATGGGCCGCCGTACACTGGGTATTGGTGTCATCAACTATGCCTATTATCTTGCAAAAAATGGTGTCCGTTACTCAGATGGTAGTGCGAATAACCTGACACATAAAACATTTGAAGCTATTCAATATTATCTTTTGAAAGCATCTAATGAACTAGCAAAAGAGCAAGGCGCTTGTGATTGGTTCAATCAAACAACCTATTCTCAAGGTATATTACCTATTGATACCTATAAGAAAGAGTTGGATAAACTGACTGATGAGCCATTACATTATGACTGGGAAGCACTGCGCAAAGATATTCAACAATATGGACTGCGTAACTCTACACTCTCAGCATTAATGCCATCTGAAACATCTTCGCAAATTTCTAATGCAACTAACGGTATTGAGCCACCTCGTGGTTATATTAGTATTAAAGCATCAAAAGATGGCATTTTGCGTCAAGTTGTTCCAGACTATGAAAACTTGAAAAATGCTTACGAATTATTATGGCAAATGCCGTCAAATAGTGGCTATTTGCAATTGGTCGGGATCATGCAGAAGTTTGTTGACCAAGCGATTTCATCAAACACTAACTATGATCCAACTCGCTTTCCTTCAGGCAAAGTACCCATGAATCAATTGCTAAAAGATTTATTACTCGCCTATAAGTTTGGTGTGAAAACACTTTACTATCACAATACTCGCGATGGTGCGGATGATGTTCAAGGTGACTTAGAAGAAGTGGTTGAGTCAGCTGATTCAGATTGTGAAGGCGGCGCGTGTAAAATATAGGAATTGTTATGTCACATAATTACACTATTTTCTCCCAAAAGAAGAATGACCAATTACAGGAGCCGATGTTTTTCGGCCAGCCTGTGAATGTTGCTCGTTATGACCAACAAAAATACCCCATTTTCGAGAAGTTAATCGAAAAACAACTTTCATTTTTCTGGCGTCCAGAAGAAGTTGATGTGTCACGCGATCGTATCGACTACAACGCATTGCCTGAGCATGAAAAACATATTTTTATCAGCAATTTGAAATATCAAACGCTACTTGACTCTATCCAAGGTCGTAGCCCTAACGTTGCTTTGCTGCCATTGATTTCAATACCTGAGCTAGAAACTTGGGTAGAAACGTGGTCATTTTCAGAAACAATTCATTCGCGCTCTTATACGCATATTATTCGTAACATTGTGAATGATCCGGCAATTATCTTTGATGATATTGTTGAAAATGAAGAAATTCTCAAACGGGCACGCGATATTTCAGCTTATTATGACAAGCTGATCGAAATGACTAATTATTACCATATGTTTGGTGAGGGAACTCACTCTTGTAATGGTAAAAAAATCACTGTGTCATTGCGCGCACTGAAAAAGCAACTTTATCTCTGCTTAATGAGTGTTAATGCATTAGAAGCAATTCGTTTTTATGTCAGCTTTGCTTGCTCATTTGCGTTTGCTGAGCGCGAATTGATGGAAGGTAATGCAAAAATCATTAAGCTGATTGCTCGTGATGAAGCTCTACACTTAACTGGCACACAGCATATGCTGAATCTATTACGTTCAGGCCAAGATGATCCAGAAATGGCGGAAATCGCAGCTGAATGTGAAGATGAGTGTTACCACCTATTTGTTGATGCAGCAGAACAAGAAAAAGAGTGGGCAGATTATCTGTTTAGTGAAGGTTCAATGATTGGTTTGAATAAAGATATTCTGTGCCAATATGTTGAATATATTACTAATATCCGTATGCAAGCTGTTGGCTTAAAACTTCCATTTGAAACGCGCTCGAATCCAATTCCGTGGATCAATTCATGGTTGGTTTCTGATAACGTACAAGTTGCGCCTCAAGAAGTTGAAGTTAGCTCTTATTTAGTCGGCCAGATTGACTCTGAAGTCAACACTGATGACCTAAGTGATTTCGAACTCTAATCATGGCAAGCCATAAAGTCACCCTGCGATTTACGCAGGGTGTTCATGTCCCCTACCATTCTGAATTACATACCTGTTTACTTGAAGCACTCGAGGACAGTCGTATTCCAGTTGAATATCAATGCCGTGAAGGCTTTTGCGGCTCTTGTCGCGTCAAATTACTTAAAGGTAAGGTAGGTTATAAAAGTAAACCTCTTGCTTTTATTCAAGATGGCGAAATCTTACCGTGTTGCTGTCATCCCCTTTCGGATATTGAGATTAGTTAACGCATTACAAAAACTAAAACACGGTTGATAGTGAAGATAGAAAAAACAAGCGATTGCATAATTTTACCATGCAATCGCTTTTTATTATTAATGACTTAATAATTCAATTTATAGATAACCGTATAGACCGGCGAAAACCCAACCAAAGATACATGAAACTGTTACACCAATAAGTCCTGGTAAGATAAAACTGTGGTTGATAACAAATTTACCTATTTTTGTGGTTCCTGATCGGTCAAACTGAATAGCAGCAAGGTCACTTGGGTAAGTCGGTAAAATATAGTAACCATAACATGCTGGTGCTGATGCAATAATATAAGCAGGATCTACACCAATTCCTAATGCAATTGGCACCACAGCCGCCAATGCAGCCGCTTGCGAGTTAACAAATTTAGAGACCAGCAACAAAATAACCGCATAAGCCCATGGGAAATCTTTAACTAATGAGCCCAGTGTATTTTTGATTTCCTCCATATGAGCGCCAAACATGGTTTCTGCCATCCATGCGATACCATATACCGCGACAATGGCTATCATCCCTGACCGGAAAACTTCATTTTTGGAAATCTGTGCGGGGTTTGTTTTACAGATGATGATAATGAGTGCACCCGCCAGCAGCATAAACATTTGGATAACTAATACCATCGACAACGGTTTGCCATTGACGAGCGGCCTAAATTCGGAGAAGGCACCAAGCAAAGCAACAACAACAATTGAAGCTAAGAAGATCCACATAGCGACCCAATTAATTGTTGGTAATTTTTTATCTAATAAAGTTGCTTCATCACCGTAAACATATTCATAGTTTTCAGGTACAGAAATAAACGCTTGGAAATCTTTATCTTTATCGAGATCTTTCCCTCTAAACCAGCTAAAAATACCAATAGCCAGTATCCCGATGAGTGTTGAAGGAATCGTAATAGCCAGTAAATCAAGGAATTCTAATGATTTACCATTTACAGTAACACCATTTAGCATAGCGACTAACGATACCACTGCGACCGAAACGGGACTGGCAATAATCCCCATCTGTGCACCGATACTACTCGCTGCCATAGGTCTTTCTGGACGAATGTTATTTTTAATTGCCGCATCATAGATGATTGGCAAGATAGTATAAACAACGTGGCCTGTACCGCACAGCATGGTTAAAATACAGGTAACAAAAGGCGCTACAATAGAAATGTATTTAGGGTTTTTACGTAGTAAGCGTTCTGCAATTTGCAGCATAACATCTAAACCACCTGATGCTTGTAATGTTGCTGATGCGGCAACAACAGCAATAATGACAAGCATAACATCAACAGGGGGTTTTCCCGGAGGTAATCCAAAGCCAAAGACAAGAATTACTAGGCCAACACCACCTAATAACCCCAATGCCATTCCACCTTTTTTAGCACCGTAGAATAGGCAAACCAAAATAATGGCAAGCTGTATCAAAAAGTCCATGTGTCTATCCTTTAATAAATGTTTCCATCTATTATCTGGATGAAAGATTAAACACTTTTTGATTTATATTAATTGTTGAAGAAATTTAATTTTATTTTTTAAATTAAATTTGGCTGTATATCACAAATTAGATTTAAATAAACTGAGAGACTGGTGAATTAAATAAAATTCTTATTAAAATCAAGTTATTGATATCTATATCATTAACATATTTCACTATCCTTTTTTACCTTTCAGAATTAAATTTCATCATTATCATTAATAACCTATAAATATTATTTAGCTGATATTTTGTTCATTATTTTCTAAAAACAAATAATGAAGTAAATATATATTTACATCAAATGTAATTAAGATTTGACAGAAAAACAGGGATAGCATAATCTGCTCAACCTATTAATTCATCACTTTTTATCAGAGGAATTTGTGAAAAATCGCACGCTTGGTAGCGTTTTAATTGTTGCAGGAACAACCATAGGCGCAGGAATGCTCGCGATGCCGCTTGCTGCTGCGGGTGTCGGTTTTACGGGTATTGTTTGCTTACTTATCGGCTTATGGATGTTAATGAGTTATACCTCATTACTTTTAGTCGAAGTTTATCAATATAATCCAGCTGATATGGGGTTAGGCAGTATTGCTAAAAAGTATTTAGGCCCTGTAGGACAAGTTGTGACTGGATTAAGCATGTTATTGCTGATGTATGCATTAACGACAGCTTATATTGGTGGAGCAGGCGTACTTATCTCTGACAGTTTATCATCTTGGTGGAATATCACGATTTCAACGAAAACCGCCATTATTCTATTTACTATTGTTGGTGGTGCTGTTGTTTGTGTTGGTACACATTCAGTCGATTTTATTAATCGGCTATTATTCACAGCCAAAACTATTTTTATGCTGATCATGATTGGTGTGATGATGCCACATGTCGAGTCAGCGAATTTAGCGACAATGCCTATCGAAAAAGGCTTAATTCTTTCAGCTGTGCCCGTTATTTTCACCTCATTTGGTTTCCACGGGAGTGTGCCAAGCTTAGTCAATTATATGAACGGTGATGTCAAAAAACTTCGCCTCATTTTTATTACTGGTAGCGCAATTCCTTTAGTTGCTTATATTTTATGGCAAATCGCCACTTTAGGTTCAATTCCATCACAAACATTTTTAGGCATTCTAGCTCAAGAATCTGGTCTTAATGGTTTACTAACCGCTATTCGTGATTCCGTAGATACACCACGCGTCAATATTGCAGTAAGCCTTTTTATGGATTTAGCTTTAGCGACCTCTTTCTTAGGTGTAGCGCTAGGATTATTTGATTATCTAGCTGATTTATTTAAGCGTTCAAATAATGCTATTGGCCGTGTGCAAACAGGTTTACTGACTTTCATTCCACCTTTGTTCGCAGCCCTATTTTATAGTAGCTTTGTGCAAGCATTAACCTATGCAGCCGTTGCGCTATCCGTTCTAGCATTGATTATTCCGGCTTTACTTGTATTTCGCGTGAGAACGGTTGAAAAACAAGCTAGCTATCGCGTTAAAGGTGGATCAGCTGTTCTGTATATTGTGCTACTTTGCGGTATATCGGTTATCTTAATTCAATTTGCAATTGTGTCAGGATTCCTACCACAAGTCGGTTAACCCTTTAAATTAATTATAAAAAAAACCCCGTGCAATCAATTTTCACGGGGGTTTTTATTTATGACTCTAAGTTAGAAACTGAGTCCAGCACCAACATAAAAACCATCTGCTATCTTATTATTTGGATTATTATGATTGCCTTTAATATCAATAATACGATAACCCGCATCAATATGAAGAGGTTTAAATACGGTATAACGAGCCCCTACTTTAGCTTCTGTAAAAGACTCACTTCCTGATGTTAATGAAGCAGGTGCACCATATGCTTCACCATGGATATTCAATGATGGTAATACATCCCAACCAATACCCGCTCCAGCAGCAAGAGCCATTCCATCTTTATTATCTTTTGGTGACAAATAAAGTGCTTTACCGCCTACATAGGCTGAAAATGGGCCGATAGGTAAACCAAAACTTGCCCCTAGGCTACCCATTTGTCCGTTGTGATCACTGCGAGCCCATGCACCATCAAATGCTACGCCAGAACCTTTAGTTCCGAGGCCAGCATTTAATACTGTGAAATGTTCTCCAATTTCTGCATTAGCAGAAATAGCTTGTGCTGTTCCTACAAACATTAAGGAGGAGGTAGCTGCTGCGACTAATAATAGTCCTTTACGCATATTGTGTTACTCCCAATAATAAAATTTATACACTATATACTATGACAATAGTGCCCTATCTCAGCAGATATTGCTATTTTTTTCACTTCATAAACAGCTTAAAAAGATAAAATCACACAAAATAATTAAATTTCTTTAGTTATCACAGCAATTGGTTATATGTATTAGTTATGTTCCAACTAATCTATTATAATTAAATTATAATAAAGCAAAATAACTAATTTTTGCATTATAAAACACGTCTTAAACCGATTTTTTGGTTTTAATATCTATCTAAAAGTTCCGAGTTTAAGTGTGTCAGTCGCTATATCAGTGGAATATGATTTCCACAAGATAGCGCATGCACTTAGACCCGCAATACAACAAGAAGATAACCTACTGGGAGTATTGTAATGAGTAAAAAAGGTCTTACGACTGCGTCAGGTGCGCCTGTTGTTGATAACAATAACGTCATGACGGCTGGCCCTCGCGGCCCTATGTTATTACAAGATGTTTGGTTTTTAGAAAAATTAGCCCATTTTGATCGTGAAGTTATCCCTGAGCGTCGCATGCATGCTAAAGGTTCAGGTGCTTTCGGAACATTTACAGTCACTCATGATATCACCCAATATACACGGGCAAAAATATTTGAATCTGTGGGTAAAAAAACGGATATGTTTGCACGTTTCTCAACAGTTGCTGGTGAGCGTGGCGCAGCAGATGCAGAACGTGATATTCGTGGTTTTGCACTGAAATTTTATACCGAAGAAGGTAACTGGGACATGGTTGGTAACAACACGCCCGTTTTCTATCTGCGTGACCCACTAAAATTCCCTGATCTTAACCACGTTGTTAAACGTTGCCCTTATAGCAATATGCGTTCAATGGCTTACAAATGGGATTTCTTCTCTCATTTGCCAGAATCTCTCCACCAGTTAACCATTGATGTTAGTGACCGCGGTTTGCCACGTAGTTACCGTTTTATGCATGGGTTCAGTAGCCATACTTACAGCTTTATCAACGATAAAAATGAACGTTTTTGGGTGAAACTCCATTTTCGTTGCCAACAAGGCATTGAAAATATGATGGATGATGAAGCTGAAGCGGTTATCGGTAAAGATCGTGAAAGTTCTCAAAGAGATTTGTTTGATTCAATCAATAAAGGTGACTTCCCGCGTTGGAATCTGCAAATCCAAGTGATGCCAGAAAAAGATGCTTCAACAGTTCCTTATAACCCGTTTGACCTCACTAAAGTTTGGCCTCATAAAGATTATCCATTAATTGATGTTGGTTATTTTGAGTTAAACCGCAATCCAAATAACTATTTCTCTGACGTCGAGCAAGCTGCATTTAGCCCTGCTAATGTGGTACCAGGTATTGGTTTCTCACCAGATAAAATGTTACAAGGCCGTTTGTTCTCTTATGGCGATGCGCACCGTTACCGTCTTGGTGTCAACCACCATCAAATCCCTGTAAATACACCACGTTGCCCATTCCACAATTATCATCGTGATGGCGCAATGCGCGTTGATGGCAATAGCGGAAATGGCGTCACCTATGAGCCAAATAGTGCTGGCTTATTCCAAGAACAGCCTAATTTCAGTGAACCACCATTAAGTATTGAAGGTGCAGCAGCTCACTGGAATCACCGTGAAGATGAAGACTATTTCAGCCAACCTCGCGCGCTTTATGAGTTGCTGGATGATGCAGAACACCAACGCATGTTTGCACGACTTGCAGGTGAGTTAATCCAAGCTTCCGAAGAAACTCAAAAACGCCAAATTGAACTGTTCAAAAAAGTTCATCCAGAATATGGTGCGGGCGTCGAAAATGCGATCAATGCACTTAAGAAATAATCTTTAGTTAATGATTGGGCTCTAAACATAGAGCCCCATTTTTATTTCTCTGCACCCATTTGATTTAATACCCAATGCCTAACTTGTCGACGAGATATTTTTATCCCATGACTTTTTAACTCATTGGCGAGTTGATAAAAATGAGCCGGATATTGATATGGTGTTAACTTGTCTTTCAACCAAGCTGCAATGCTTGCTAAGCTAATTTCTTCTGTTAACTCAATGACTGCAACGGGTCTTTGTCCAAATTCGCTATCATCTATTGGGATAACAAAACTTTGACCAACTGAAGGGTGAGAATTAATGACAGCCTCAATATCTTCCGGTTGTACACATTCGCCACCACTAATAAATAGGTTATCTAACCTGCCAATAACTTGGTATTCATTATCAATATAAATACCTTTGTCATTAGTTTTAAACCAACCATCCTGTGTTTTTAACTGTGAGATATTGCCATCAAACCAATAACCTAGTGCTTGGCTTTTTGCTTGAATTTGAATCTCACCATCAACCAACCTGACTTTTTTCCTTTAAGTGGCAGCCCTACACCTTTTTGACCATCAGCGCGTTTTGCACAAACCGTTGATGCCATTTCAGTCATGCCATAGCCACTCCAGCACTCAATTCCTCTACTGGTAGCCAAATCGGTTAATGATGTCGGTATCATTGCACCGCCAAGCAACACCTGCTTAAGTGTCAATGTTGATTCATCTGGTTGATTGAGCAAACGCCAAAGTTGAGTTGGCACTAATGATGCGTGCGTGCAGCCATTTAAAGCATCTGCAAGTGAGCCAAGTTTTACAGCCAGACATCCGCCTTTTAGAAGCCAGCGCCATAGAATACCTTGCCCAGAAACATGAAACAAAGGTAACGATAATAACCAACAATCATTTTGTTGATAATTCATCGCTTGCAATACCCCGTTTGCACTATCAAGATGTGCCGAAATAGAGTGAACAGCCGCTTTAGGTAACCCAGCCGAGCCTGAAGTTAAGATAAGGGTTGCTGGCTGCTGAGCAAACTCAGAAAAACTCGGAAGCTCACGCAATGGAAAATCAGCGTTTACGGCGGTCTTTGCTATAGTTAATGACGGAAAGTTAAGGGAATTTCCAGTACAATCTGAGAAATTTATCGCAAAGTTAATATTCAGATGCGGTAATAATTCAGATAATAATAAATCAGGCAAGCGGGGATTTAGTGGTAAAATACGCGCCCCACAACGCAAAATAGCCAACTGACATAATAATAAATCAAGGCTATTTTTACCCATTAATGCCACCGTTTGCTGACTTCTCAAGCCTTGATCATAGAAATGACAAACTAACTTATTGATTTGTTGATTAAGCTGCTGCCAAGTATATGAAAAGTTATCAGTCACTAATGCGGTAGCATTAGGTTGATGACTGGCCCAATGTTGCCAAGGCCAGTCTTGAAATGATGTTAACTCTGCCATTCAATAGTCAATTCATTCAGTTGCATAATGGGTAATGAACTATCAGGCCAAGCTCTAACAAGTTGAGATTGCTGTAAATCTAATGTATCTAAGCCCGGAATTGTATTGGGTGTTAACCAATGTGCAATCCGCGCTAATTGAGATAACCCAAAACTAGATTCAATTGAAGAGCTAATCACCGCTTGTAAACCTAGCTGATGAGCCTCCTCAATTAAGGAACGACAATAATCTAAGCTACCGGTTAGTGTAGGTTTGATAATAATAGCAGCAACTCCAGGTTGAGCTTCTATTTTAAAATCAGGGTCGCGAACACTTTCGTCCCAAGCTATTGCTATCCCTGTATCAACCGCATATTGCAATGATTCTTCTCGGGTTTTACAAGGTTCTTCAAGAAACGCAATGCGATCGCGATAATCAGGGTTAACATACTTAGCAAAACCGTCAGCTTTCGCACGTGTCCAGCTACGATTAGCATCCAAACGCAATTTCAAATCCGGTACCGCTTCAAGTAGTAGATTAGCGACCATGCCATCACGCACAGCTTCATATAAACCCACTTTCACTTTAGCGACTTTTTCACCTTCCATTGCATCCAATTTTAGGATCAGATCATCTGGGTCACCACTGCATAGAGGTGCTTTACGATAATCAGCGTGTTCCGGAAGTTCCCCAGTTAACTCAGCCAACGCGCAACTACAGCCAAATGCAACAGATGGCAGGAGGCTGTCCTGTAATGGCTGACCATCCACCCATTCAGTTAATCTTTGCTGAGCTTCTTCAGTCGCTTCAGCTAATGTTTCATGACTGAATTCAGGAAGTGGGGAGATCTCTCCCCAACCTTCTTTATCCCCATCTTGTAAACAGACCAGCAATCCATCACGTGTTTTTAGACGCTGATTACGCAGGATAATGCCTGCCTCCATCGGCAGGCTAAAGGAGTAAAGTATTGCTTTACGCATTATGGGTTACGCTTATATTTAGAGAAATCAGGTGCGCGTTTTTCATTAAACGCATTACGTCCTTCTTGACCTTCATCAGTCATGTAGAACAGCATTGTGGCATTACCCGCCAATTCTTGAAGACCGGCTTGCCCATCACAATCAGCATTCAGTGCTGCTTTTAAGCAACGCAGCGCCATTGGGCTATTTTCTAGCATTTCACGGCACCAACGCACAGTTTCTTTTTCTAAATCAGCATAAGGAACGACGGTATTCACTAACCCCATGTCCAGTGCTTCTTTAGCATCATATTGACGACATAAGAACCAAATTTCACGCGCTTTCTTTTGACCAACAATGCGCGCCATATAAGAAGCGCCCCAACCACCATCAAAAGAACCTACTTTTGGTCCTGTCTGTCCAAAGATGGCATTTTCAGCTGCAATAGTAAGGTCACACATCATATGTAAAACATGACCACCACCAATTGCAAAACCGGCAACCATAGCAACAACAGGTTTAGGGCAAGTGCGAATTTGGCGTTGAAAATCTAAAACATTCAAATGATGAGTTCCACTTTCATCACGATATCCGCCGTAATCACCACGGATTTTTTGATCACCACCAGCACAGAATGCTTTTTCACCTTCACCCGTTAAAATGATAGTACCAATTTGGTCATCATAACGTGCATCAGCAAGTGCTTGGATCATCTCTTTCACTGTTTGAGGACGAAAAGCATTACGAACTTGTGGGCGGTTAATCGTAATTTTGGCAATTCCTTCCGGTGACTTGTGATACAAAATATCATCAAATCCTTCAGAACAATCTTGCCATTCAATTGGGGCGTAGAGTTTTTCTTCGCTAGGATAGATCATTATCAGGTTCCTTTAACCGCAGAGTGATAAAAAATGGTTAAGAGCAATTGCATAATCATGAGGATTTTCCCTATGCGCATTATGCCCTGCATTGTTAATTAACGTTATCGGCAAAGTATATTGTTGCGAAACGCTTCGAAATTTTTGATCTTGCTCACCGCAAAAGTAGCAAAACGGTATTGTTAACTGGTAAAGTTGCTGAATTAAAAATGGCTGTTTAGATAATGAGGTGCTTTCTAGCATATCAGCAATAGTTTGCGGGTTATTTGTCTTACGCACTGCGACCAATTGTTCACGTTGTTGTCGCGATAAATGTGCAAAAACAGGTTGTTGATACCAATCATTAAGAACTGATTCTATCGGCTCATGGCGAAAACGTTGCGCCCAATGGTGATCATGCACATATCGTTCATCGCGTAAAACCTGTTCAGATAAACCAACATGGCCACCTTCAATCACTAACCCTCGTAAACCTTCAGGTTTATGAAAACACGCTGTATGCATTGCTAAACGCGCACCGAGTGAATAGCCAATCAGATAAAATTGTTTAATATCATGATATTGTAGTAATTGAACAAGTTGTTCATCAAAGTGGTGGAAACTTTGGCAAGTGACAGATTGAGAGTTGCCATGTCCCGGTAAGTCCACACATAATGATGGGTAATCTGGGCATAGCGTGATAATTTGCTGCCATTCATCCGCACTGCCTAACAAGCCATGCAACCAAATTAGCCATGGCCTTGTGTCAGAATAAACATCATTATCACGATATGCGGCTAACATTAAAGGTTACCCACTTCATTGAGCAATTGTTTTAAGGTTTGGGCGCCTTCGTCACCATCGACCACAAGCTCAATAATTAATGTACCGCGTTGATTACCCCAAAATTGCTTAACTGTATTTTGTAGTGATAACCAATCTTTTGGCGCGGTATATTGCAAACCAAACATAGCCGCAGCATGTTCAAAATTCACATTTTGCGGCATACAATAATAATTGAGGCGCGCATCTTCAGGCGTTGGTAACATTGAAAAAATCTGCCCGCCATTATTATTCACAATGATTAAAATGGTTGGAGCAGATGGCTCGCGTAACAATGCAAGGCTATTAAGGTCATAAAGCGCAGAGAGATCCCCAACAATACCTAAAGTGGGTTTTGCTGTTGCCCGTTGCACTCCAGCCATCGTTGAAATAAGGCCATCAATGCCACTAGCTCCTCGGTTACTATAAACAGGGTAGCCAATCGGCAATTGAGCAAACGCATCAATTAAACGTACTATCAAACTATTCCCGACAAATAACTGTCCTCGGGGCGGCAGTAATTGTGGTAATTGATGTGCGACTGCGGCTTCTGAATATTCACCTTGTAACTTAGTGCAAACATGCTGTTGCACGCGCTCAGATAACGAAGCCAGTGAGCTGCACCACGAGTTATGAGGCAAAGCCGGATGTTTTTCCAACCACCCCTGTATTGAGCATGTTAATTTACGTCCATAATGATTAGCTGGATCGAGCCTTTCGGGGATTGGGTCAATAATCCAATATTCTTGCGGATTACATTGTTCTTGCCACTGTAATAAACGTTTTCCAGTCAAGCTTGAACCAAATTGCACAACCAGTTCAGCATCATTTAAACAAATATTCGCTTGCGGGTGAGAAAGCCATAAATCGGCACAAGGATAAGGTTGTCCAGTTTGTGATAACACATCACTAATTAATGGCCAGCCTAATTCTTTAGCCCATTCAGCAACAAGTTCGCCATCTTGAACACTCATCCTTCCAGCAACAACTACCCCTTTTTTTGTCGCCAAAAATACCAATCTGAGATATGTGCCACCGTATTAGTTAATGGCTCACTTAGCCAAGGTAAATTGGAATGCCACCAATCACCAAGCTGTTGTTGCCATTCATAGTCGCCCTCTGTTTCACCATATAATGGCTCTGCAAATGGGCAATTAATATGTGCTGCACCGTGATGAAGTTGATTCATCACATTATCAATAGCCGTCACTAACCATTTTGCTGAAATGTCACGTGTTGGCCTAGGTAACATTAGGCTTTTTGTTGGATGAGATGCGAAAATATGGGTTTGTCGAATAGCTTGGTTAGCACCACAATCAATTAATTCAGGTGGTCTGTCTGCTGTTAAAAAAATAACTTTCTCACCTGTCAGACCAGCTTCTATCAAGGCTGGATAGAGATTAGCAACCGCAGTTCCTGAAGTGACAATAACGCCCACAGGGCCAAAGCTAGCTTTCGCTAACCCTAAAGCAAGATGGCCTAATCCTCTTTCATCAAAATGAGTATGACAATGTAGTTTGCCATTATTTGCAGCAGCAAGCGTTAACGGTGTAGAACGCGAACCAGGTGCAATACAAATATGTTTCATGCCATGCCGAGTAAGAGCTTCAATAATAATCTCAGCCCAACGCATATTAAAAACAGAATTCGACATCATTAACCCAAATAAATTATTTACTTATCAAATAGTGTAACTGGATTCATTTATTTTTCTTGATCTAAAAACAATTTTTTGTGAAATAGTTGAAAATAAAAGAAAATAACCAACTTTATTTTAAGGTTTTAGTGGTTTTCCAGTAATGTTTTCAATCCTGCTGCTTTATTTTCAATCTCTTCCCACTCTTGTTCAGGATCTGAATCACTGACAATACCTGCACCAGAAAAGAGAGAGAGCTGTTGATTTTCAATTTGTGCACAGCGTAATGAAACAGCAAATTCAGTTTTATTTAAGCTAATAAACCCGCCTGATCCTGCATACCAACGACGAGAAAAAGGTTCATGTGCTGTAAGAAATTGGCGCGCAACTTTACGAGGTAAACCACAAACTGCCGCTGTCGGCTGTAAACGTTGTAAACAATTGCTGTCAGAAGGTGAAATTAGTGTTGCGGCAATAGATCGATAAAGATGCTGAATTTTGCGTAAACGAATCACTTTGGCAGGAGAAACATCAATTCCTGTTACCGCACCTTGCAATTGCTGGCAAATGTCATCCACCACGACTAAGTTTTCATGCTGATTCTTACTATCTTCCATTAACCATTTTGCATTATCAGCTGCTATAACATCATCAGGATGATTAGAAACCGTCCCAGCCAGTGCTTCTGAACTCAATTGAACACCTTGGCGTAAGTATAACCTTTCTGGCGTAGAGGATAAAAAACCAGAATTTTTATCAAAAGCCATCATAAAATGATAACATTGATGGTTAACTTGCTGGCTAGCAAATAAAAACTCAGCGACAGAAACGGGTCGTGATAATGTTAGTTTTGTTTCACGCGCCATCACAACTTTCTCCATCTTCCCTGATTTCATTTGAGAAATAGCATCCGTTAACAGCTGACACCACTGCTTTTTTTCAGGAATATGTTCATGGTTAATGATTTGCGTATTCAATGATAATGAATGTAATGAACTCGGCTTAAGGGCGTGTAAAAAATCCATTGCAGCCAAACGATCCTGTTCGCCAGCAATATTTAAAAATACAGAAATATGCGAACGCTGGCGAAATATCTCTAATCTAGGAAGAAAATAAAATGCAGATTGGTTCTTTTCTTCAAGACTGATGCCCTCTCCTACTGCATTCCAACCATTTAGCCCCCATAAACGCAATTCTGCAAATTCTGGATGCTGCGATAAAAATTGCTCCGCATCATTAATTGTTTGGAATGAATTCACCATACCAATAGCACTGCATTCATCCGATCCTGTGCGATGATACCAATAAAATTGTGGATAACATGATTGCTCGGAAAGCCATACTAACCCCGGAAATGGATATTTAGCATCGAGTTGCCATTCTAAACGCGTCAATTCTGACGCATTTAATGTTAGCGCAGACAAATGATGGAACATTTCACTTATTAAATTATCTATATTTTTATATATCACTGTAAATCCTAAATAATTCAAGATGCTGTAAATGGTAAGTCAAACTCTTCTGCAAATCACATTCCCATATATTCTAAGTAATATAATCACAGTAAAACCATTCCTATCTAAATCATACCATCACCATAAGAGCGTGCTAATTGACCGATGGCTATCACTCATCAACAACCTGCTTTACTCTCAGGTAAGCTAACAGCAACTTAAATATAATGTATACATTCCTACTGCGACACTTAGCGATACTTTTGATAATTATATCGCGCAATAGTATTAATTAATACATTGATTACTCATAGAAATTGACAGAAAGCAGAACAAAATCAAATTACTGTTAATTTCTCAATATATTGCATTTAAAATAAGCAAAAGATAACAAATTTAAATAAAAACGTTAGTTCCTTGACAAAGAGATTACTAATGCTTGTAGATATTGTTTTTCTTATGATAGAAAAATCTTCCAATTCATTATTACCTAGCCATTCAATTTCTAATCAAGACTTTCACATTTTAATATCGTCTAAAACATTTAAATTAAAGTAAATTAATTCTATTAGATTATTTTTAATGGAGGTTGCTAATTATTTCACGGCAAAGTTATTACTGAAACAGCCTTATCATTATTATTTGTAACCTTACAAATGAATTATAATAATCAATTGGAGTAAAATAATTATGAATGAAAAAACATACGACAAAATAATCAGTAATGAAAATATTGCTGAAACGACATTAGCGCTATTAACAAATCAGCATGCATATTCAGCTCGCTCCGCCGGAATATTTACTTTACATGACCTAGTCAATATCCATAAATATATTAATTTTGCCTTATCATTACCAAATTCCGCAAGTGAAGTTTTATCTTGGCTCAATATTAGTACATCTGATAAATTACCAATAGAAAAAGAAAGTTTAACTGATGCAATTGAACTCACTCGGCAACATGCAGGTGAATGGGATAGCATAGAACAGCAAGTCAAAGAACAATCAATTAATTTATCGTTAATTAGCCGTAATATCACACAAACAGGTAACCAAATACTTGATTATATTAATCACATGCCAGTGATTCAACAAATTTCAAATATCCTGCAAGAGTTATCCATAGAAAAATTAACAAAACTTTATTATAAGAGTGATGATCAACAAATTGCTACAGAGTTATTAAGTATTTTAAAACTCATTAAAGATGACATTCAAGTTCAAAGACATAAAACCGCGAAAGTTAAACATGTTATTTCTGATTTTCGTATTCGTATCATTGGAGGGAACTTATCAAGCCATCAGCATGTAGAATCTTTATTATTTAGAATAAAATCTATTTATATGCAGCTTGATGCCCATAATGATAATAATAGCGATGAAGATTCATACTTAACCAATAAAATAGAAAATTTAAAAAAAGAAGTTCATAAGTTAGAACAAGAGTACAACCATTTTGTGAAACTCAGCTTTACCGGACTGGTCGGTGGCTTAATCGGATTAATTATTACAGGAGGGATTTTTGGAAGCCAAGCAGAAAAAATTCGTAAACAAAAAAATGTCCTATTAGAAGAGATTGCTGACCTTAATAATCAAGTAAACAAAAATCGTTTTATTAAAAAAATATTTTCAGTATTCAAATACAGCTCCAGCAAATTGAAAGTTATTTTAAAGATGCTCGCTTAGCAGTTGAACATTTGGATTATATGTGGTTAACCATATTAACGGAAATGAATCAATCTATAGAGATATTTTCTCGTATCGATAATGCAGCTAATCTTTTAAAATTTATAACTCGCTTTAAGAAAATAATCGCATCTTGGAGTTCCATTCAAGATTATTCAGAACAATTAATTAATTTATTTGATCCACTACATTCAATTAGTATTAATCAATAGCCAGGTGATCTTATGAATAACTCATTGCAAATACCCTCTTTTTCTTCTTTTATAGATTTCTATCAAATAAGAATTACTGCTAATTATCTTCATCTAAATACCTATGAACTACTATATTATGATACTGCTATTTTTGATTTAACAAAGCGAATTACAGCTAAAGTTGAACAATTTAATGAACTTATTCGCAATATGCTACCTACATTAAAAATAAAAACGAGTTATATTACAAATAGCATTCTGCAAAATACATCATCACAAATAGAAAGTCAGGTTTTTAATCCTCAGCAAAATATTATTTTATTACAGGAATTAATAGAGGATTTAGTCAGTCTTAATACTGAAATTAATAAATTAAAATTACCTTTGCGTTCAACGATAGATTTTTTATTAGAAATAAATTTAGATGAAAAATGTAAAAATAAAGTTTTATATTATGAAGATCAAAAAAAACATATTAAGGTATTAAAAGAAAAAAACATCCTAAAACTAACAGAAATGAAAAGTGTTCTGGATTTAGTGACCAAAGCAGAAGATATTATTTTAAAAAATAACTTATCATATATTTTTGATAAGGTATTCCCGAGCAAAGATAAAATTAATGCTATAAATATAGAATCAGCAGAAAAAGACATCTTAATATTAGCAATTGATACCGCAAAGCAATTATTATCACTAATTGGCGATGGATTAGCCTTTATGGACTTAGTCAAAACCCGCCATCACCTCAATAATTTAATCAATGATTTAGAAGAAAAAATATACCAACTAGAAAAATATAATAATCAAATATTGTCTCTTATGGCTCTAACGCAGAAGATTACTTATATTGATGAGAAAAAGTCGTATATCGTGCAGACTCTCCAGTCGCTACTCACTTATATACAGGCATGGGATCAATTTATCAAAAATTGCTTGGTTTCACCAGATTGCAATGCACAAATAGCCATTCAAGGCTGCTATTCATTAATGCAATTTCTTAGCGAAACAGAATATCAATACAATAGAGAATTAGTTGATTAAAAAAAGCAGCGCTGAATAAAGCGCTGCTTTTTAACGTTCATTAATTATTGCATTAAAGCTTAAACAACTGCTAATGCCATTGATGCAAGATTAATTAATGGTTGAGGCCATACACCCAGAACAATCACGACAATGGCACAAATCACAGCAACAACGGTACCAAATGTTGCTTTTTCAGGGCCAGTATAACGATCTGCATGTTCAGCGTCACGGCTGTACAGACTTGCCATAAAGCGCAGGTAATAGAATAAACCAATTGCACTACCGACTACCACAGCACCCGTTAACCACCAAAGCTCAGCATTGACTGCCGAGATAATCACATAGAATTTACCAATAAAACCTAATGTGATTGGTACGCCAGCTAATGATAGCATCATGACAGTTAGAACAGTTGCTAACACTGGTTTATGCCAGAACAAGCCACGGAATGCGCTTAGGTCATCTTGGTCATCACCACGATATGGACTTGAAACAATACTGATCACGCCAAATGCACCTAAACTTGCAAACAAGTAACCCACTAAATAAATAGCAACTGTCACTTGTGATGCAATTGGATCAACACGTAATGCAACGAGTGCAACCAGTAAATATCCCATATGAGAGATTGAAGAATAACCTAATAGACGTTTTGCACTCTTCTGAGTGATAGCCAATAAGTTACCAAACAGAATAGAAGCGATTGCAATTACAGTGACAACGATAGCTAATGTGTTGCTCTGTGCTACTGGCGCTTCCATAAAAATGCGCATTAAGACTGCAAAGATACCAATCTTACTTCCTGTTGCCAGGAAAGCAGAAACAGGCGCTGGTGCACCTTGATACACATCTGGGGTCCATAATTGGAACGGGAATAAAGATAACTTAAAGCCAAAGCCAACAATCAACATACCTAAACCAATTAGGATCAGAGGTTCATGGATTTGTGAATCAGATAAACTTTGGCCTACTGCTGCAAAACTTAAACTACCCGATTCTGCATACAGTAAAGCAATACCAAACAGTAAGAAAGAAGAAGCGGCTGCGGATAACAACATATATTTAATACCCGCTTCCAGCGAACGTTTACGCTCAAAGGTATAAGCCACTAGGCCGAACAATGGTAATGAAATAAGTTCAATACCAATGAACATTGATGCCATGTGGTTAGACATTGAAAGTAGAACGCCACCTGTAACAGCAATAGCTAAAAGCAGATGAAATTCTTCTTTATTGTCATCCAAGCCTTCCAACCAATGAAAGGCAAAGATGCTAGTTGCCATACCCGATATCAATACCAGCGCCGAGTAGAATAAAGCATAGTTATCAACACGGATAAGTGAAGTGACTTCCATTGGCAATCTATCTGCTATACAAAATAGCGATAGCAGCGCAATAGCGAAACCCAATACTGTCAGTGTGGCACTTGTTAAGTGATCGCGTCGCCACGCAATGGACAGCATCACAACCACCGCGGTCAATCCGACGATCAACAGCGGGAGTATTGCGATCAATTGTTGAGGTGTTATTGTCATGGCGAATTACAGCCTTAATGTTGTAAGTGAAGCAGTGTACAAGTTATGTAATGTTTCCATCGCGCCTGCTGAAGTATCCAGAACAGGTTGCGGATAAAAACCGATAATAACGAGTAAAACAGCTATAACCAGTAGCAAGCCAAATTCACGTGCTGTTAGCCCTTTCATTTCGCTGTCAGATTTCGGTGTACCATAATAAGTCTGTTGCATCATCCACAGTGCATAAATAGATGCAAACACAACACCAAAGACCATAATGCAAGTCACAAGCGTAAATTGGCTGAAGGTACCGAACAGGATCATGAACTCACCAATGAAGTTACCTGTTCCTGGCATACCTAACGTTGCTGCTGCGAAGAATAAAGATAGACCTGGTAACCATTTAATACGTTTCCATAATCCACCCATCATTCGCATATCACGCGTACCCGTGCGCTCATATAGTTGCCCACTGATAATGATAAGTGCAGCACCTGACAAGCCGTTAGTAATCATTTGGATTACTGCGCCTTGGTACGCAAGAACAGAACTTGCATAGATAGCAACGGTAACAAACCCCATGTGCGACAAACTACTATAAGCGGCTAAGCGCTTGATATCAGTTTGTTTGAAGGCTAACCAAGCACCGTAGAAGATACTGATCACGCCAAGGGTCATCGCAACTGGTGTAAATTGAATAGAGGCTTCAGGGAACAGCGGCAATGTAAAACGTAGTAGACCATAAGCTGCTGTTTTAAGCATGATACCTGAAATATCAACCGAACCTGCTGTTGGTGATTGTTCTTGGGTATCAGCCATCCAACCATGGAAAGGTACTAATGGCATCTTAACAGCGAAGGCAATGAAGAATCCTAGCATCAGCATAAAGCCGACAGTGCTAGACATCTGCGTGCCAAGCAACGCATCATAGTCAAATGTCCACACATTCGTATCAGCGAAATGGACTAAAGCCAATCCGATAATTGACACCAGCATGATTAAACCGCTGGCTTGTGTGTAGATAAAAAACTTAGTCGCCGCATTGATATGTTTTCTGTTATCCGAGCCTTTGTGTCCCCAATTGGCAATCAGGAAGTACATAGGTATCAGCATCATCTCCCAGAAAAAGAAGAATAAAAACAAATCAACCGCAGTGAAGATCCCCATCACACCTGCAATGATCCACAGTAGATTAAAGTGATAGGCGCCCTGGTTAGCTTGCTTTTCGCTCCATGAACTTAGGATAGAAAATGCCCCCATGATGGCAGTTAACACCACCATCAATAGAGATAAGCCATCAATAGCAAGATGGAAATTAATCCCCAGAGACGGGATCCACGGCATAAAGAATACAGATTGCCACTGTGGAACACCTTGTGGGTTGACAAGAGAATAATCTCCACCTAACCACAACTGGATAGATAATATTAACGTTAATCCCATTGAAGCCAGCGCAATCCAACGAGGCGCGCGGTGGCTAAACCGGTCAGCCTGCCAACTTAGCAGGCCACCGATGAAGGGAATTAGTATTAGCCAAGGTAATAGCATGGCGCAATGTGTCCCTTAATTAAACCAAAAGCAGCAGAGCAAGAATCAGCACTGCACCCAGCCCCAATGAGGCAACGTACCAACGAATTTGACCATTTTCACTTACTGCCAGACCTTTATTTGCCCAACGAGATAGGCAAGCCGGAATATTCATGAGTGAATTAATTGGATCACTTTCTAGTAGCCATGCCACACCTTTGAAAGGTTTAACAAAGACTACATCATACAGCCAGTCGAAGCCCCAAGCATGATACCACCATGTTGAGAAGAAACGACCTGGTAGGCTATTCGCAATCCCAGTCGCTATCGAACGTCTGAACAGATAGATAAATGTCACAATCAACAGGCCTATAACTGCTAGGCTACCTGACAGAATTTCTAACTGAATTTTGCCAGATTCATGCTCCAGTGGATTCACAGGGAATACACCTTCCAATGGCTGATGGATCATTGCACCAATAAATGTTGCTAAGATAGCTAAAATGCCAAGTGGTACTGAGTGAGTGAAACCTTTAACCTTATGCGCTTTGATTTTCGCTTCACCATGAAACGCGATGAAAATCATACGGAAGGTATACATTGCCGTTAGCAATGCACCGATAAGTCCAGCCCAAAGTAACGCGGTTTGTCCATCAACTTCTGCTCCCCACAAAATGGCATCTTTACTGTAGAAACCAGAAGTGAACAGAGGTAATGCAGCAAGTGCACTTCCGCCGATTAACATGACTGCGTAGACATAAGGGATTTGCTTACGTAATCCACCCATTTTGAAGATATTTTGTTCATGGTGGCAGGCAATAATGACAGAACCTGCTGATAAGAACAGTAACGCTTTAAAGAATGCGTGAGTCATCAAGTGGAAAATTGCTGCATCCCAAGCTTGAACACCTAACGCTAAGAACATGTAACCAATCTGACTCATTGTTGAATAAGCCAATACACGTTTAATATCAGTTTGAACAAGTGCTGCGCAACCTGCAAATAGTAAGGTTACTCCACCAACGATACCCACCAGATGTAAAACTTCTGGTGCCATCAAGAACAACGCATGAGTTCGAGCAACAAGGTAAACCCCTGCTGTAACCATGGTTGCTGCGTGGATTAAAGCAGAAACAGGCGTTGGACCTGCCATCGCATCGGCTAACCATGTTTGAAGTGGTAACTGCGCTGATTTACCAACCGCACCACCTAAAATCATTAATGTTGCCCATGTGATTGCTGAACCACCTTCTGCCATTTTTTGCGGTGCGAGTACAGCCATTTCACTGAAGTTCAATGTACCCAGCTCGTTCCACAGGATGAACATACCAATCGCGAGGAACACATCACCGATACGAGTGACAAAGAAAGCTTTCATCGCAGCTTTGCCGTTATCTGGATTGGTATAATAGAAACCAATCAACAGGTAACTGCACAGCCCTACCCCTTCCCAACCGAGATACATAAGCATCATGTTATCTGCGAGTACTAAAACAACCATGCTCGCGATAAACAAGTTGGTATAGGCAAAGAAACGTGAATAGCCTTCTTCACCACGCATATACCATGATGCATAAACGTGGATAAGGAAACCAACTCCAGTAACAACACTTAGCATTGTTAAAGAGAGGCCATCAAGGTGTAACGTGAATGGAATGGTAAAATTACCTACTGACATCCAAGTCCACAGCGGTTGGGTATAGACATAAGCTTCTGATGCATTTGCCATCAACGCTTTTTGTTCTAAGAAGCCGATGCCTGCATAAGCTGTCACAACCGCAGCTAAACCGACGGCAGCTATTCCAACGATTGCTGAAATATTTTCTGACCAACGACCGCGGGAAAATGCAAGAAGCACTGACCCGAGAAGTGGAAACAGAATGGTTAAATAGAGTAAGTTCATCCGCGCATCTCACTGACTTTATCAATATTCAGGTTCTGACGATGACGATGGAGTTGTAGTAACAACGCCAATCCAATACTCGCCTCCGCAGCAGCCAATGTAATCGCCAGAATGTACATTATCTGACCATCAGGCTGCCCCCAGAAACTCCCTGCAACGACAAAAGCAAGTGCAGTTGAGTTAATCATGATTTCCAGTCCGATCAACATGAAAAGCAAGTTACGGCGGATAACAAGACAGCTAAGTCCCATTACAAATAAAATTGCCGCTAAAATCAGACCGTGTTGAAGAGGTATCATTATTGTTCCCCCGCTTTCGAGCCACTGATAACATCAGCGTCGGTGATATGACGGTCACGTCCAACATGGAATGCAACAACCAGACCTGCCAGCAGCAATAAAGAGGCCAGCTCAACCGCAAGAACATATGGGCCAAACAGACTAATTGCCACTTCTTTTGCACTAATCACAGTTCCAGTAATACCTTCTTGGTATGAAAGGCTAACAATCCCGTAAATCAGAAGTGCTAATAGGACGATGGATAAAATCGCAGGCCCAATCCAATTCTTCGGTTTTAACCATTCACGTTCTTGCTCTTGCACAGAACGCCCCAAGTTGAGCATCATGACGACGAAAACGAACAGCACCATGATAGCACCTGCATATACGATGATTTCTAATGCACCGGCAAAATAAGCACCCAGTGAGAAAAACACCATGGACAGAGCCAACAGCGAAACAACCAGATACAACAACGCATGTACCGGATTAGTATTGGTTATCACCCTCAAAGTTGCTAAAACAGCAACCAGACCGGCGATATAAAATGTAAATTCCATGAATATCGCTCCTTATGGCAACAGGCCTTTGACGTCAATAGGTTTCGCTTCATTATCCGCTTCACCTTTGTCTTTACCTGCAATCGCCATACCCGATTTACGGTAAAAGTTATAATCAGGATATTTACCCGGACCTGAGATTAATAAGTCATCTTTCTCGTAAACAAGATCTTGACGACGCCATTCACCCATTTCAAAGTCAGGTGTTAATTGGATTGCCGTTGTCGGACAAGCCTCTTCACACATACCGCAGAAAATGCAACGAGAGAAGTTAACGCGGAAAAATTCAGGATACCAACGTCCATCTTCGTGTTCTGCTTTTTGCAGTGAAATACAACCAACTGGACAAGCAACTGCACACAAGTTACATGCTACACAACGCTCTTCACCATCGGGATCACGCGTTAATACAATACGGCCGCGATAACGAGGTGGCAGGTATACTGGTTCTTCAGGATACATTTGCGTTTCACGTTTTTGGAACGCATGCAGCCCGACTAACCAAATACTGCGTACTTGAGTGCCGAAACCGACCAATAAATCTTTCAATGTCATGGTTCAATCACCCCTTACTGAGCGTTATATAAAATCACTGCCGCAGTTCCCAGCAGATTAAGCAACGTGAGTGGCAAGCAAATTTTCCAGCCAAAGGACATCACTTGGTCATAACGTGGACGTGGTAAAGATGCACGGATCAAGATAAACATCATCATGAAAAAGGCAGTCTTAATTGCAAACCACAGGAATGACGGCAGGAATGGTCCATGCCAACCACCAAAGAACAGCGTCACAATCAATGCAGAAACTGTCACAATACCGATGTATTCACCAACGAAGAATAAACCGAATTTCATACCGGAATATTCGACATGATAACCGTCCGCAATCTCTTGCTCGGCTTCAGGTTGGTCAAATGGATGGCGGTGACATACTGCAACGCCCGCAATCGCAAAGGTAATAAAACCAAAGAATTGAGGGATGACGTTCCACATACCTTCTTGAGAGTTCACAATATCAATCAAGTTGAATGAACCCGCTTGAGCAACAACGCCCATTAAAGAAAGGCCTAAGAATACTTCGTAACTCACTGTCTGCGCAGATGCACGCATCGCACCAAGAAGTGAATATTTGTTGTTACTTGACCAGCCTGCGAATAACACGGCGTAAACCGCAAGACCTGCCATCATCAGGAAGAATAAGATCCCAATGTTCAAGTCCGCCACATACCAAGTTGGGCTAACAGGAACAATTGCAAACGCGAGGAACAGTGAACAAAACGCAATCACTGGTGCTAGCGTAAAGATTTTCTTATCTGCAAATTTTGGTATCCAGTCTTCTTTGAACAGCATTTTGAACATATCGGCAATTAATTGCCCCATGCCAAATGGTCCAACGCGGTTAGGACCATAACGATTCTGGAACAAGCCGAGAATTCGACGTTCCCCCAGACTCATGTAGGCCCCACAGGTGACAACAACCAGTAGGATGACAATTGATTTAAGGATAGAAACTAAAATTTCCATCACTTCTGGAGATATCCAATCCATCATGCACCTCTCCGCAGATTATTGACTGATGCACCCGCCATTGCCGGCGCAATTCCTGGCATACCTAATGGCAGACCGATTTGGCCACAAGACAGGTTTTTGCTAAGGCGAACTGGTAAATTAAAGACTTTACCGCCATAGCTAAACTCAGCTATTTCACCAACTGCAACGCCCAGTTTTTCTGCATCTTGCATATTCAACATGACATAAGGCTCAGGCATGCGTTCTTGGATCACTTCTGCACGTTGAGACATTTCCTCACTACCAAAGAGGTGATAATAAGGCGCAACAACCCATTGTGCTTCAGTCGCATGATAAGCGGATGGAATATCTGTAAAGTAATCCAATTGGTTATCATAGGAATCAAACAAACGAATACCTGGATCACCAAATCTTAAATGTCCGCCGACTTCATTTTGGAATTTATTCCAAGCTTGTGGGGAGTTCCAACCTGGAGACCATGCAAATGGAATTTGCTGACGAGGTGCGGTTGGGCTGTTATTCCCTTCCATTGAGAAAGCAAACGGTGTATCAATATCTTGTGGTTGGCGTTGTTCATGAACATTAATGTTCGCCAACATAGCAGTACGACCACTATAACGATTTGGCTCACGCGCTAATCGTTGACCACGGATACGGAAACTTGCTTTCGGCGCAGCATCAACAATACCAGCAAACTGAGGTAATTCAGCAACACAATCTGCAATGACATGGTCAAGTTGAGACCAATCAATATCACGATCTTGTGCTTCTGATTGCAGTGAATGCAACCAACGCCAGCTTTCATTCATAATGATAGATTTATCGTAGAATGAAGGATCAAACACTTGGAAGAAACGTTGCGCACGACCTTCTTGGTTAACCAACGTACCGTCTGCTTCAGCAAAACTTGCTGCAGGCAATACCAGTGTTGCTTTATCCATAATTGCCGTGTGTTGATGATCCAGTACGATTAGCTGTTTTAATTTAGCTAATGCACCATCAACTGCCTCTACACTGCTGTGACGATAAAGATCGTTTTCCATCACAATCGCGGTGTCAGCTGCATTTTCCTGAATACGTAAAAATGCTTCATCCAGTGGCTGAGCTTGCATCATAGCTAAACCGAAGCTATTGGCATGAGAAGCTAGGAAGGATAGCCCGACATCAGCGCCTTTTGCTTTTAGTGCAAAGGCAACGTTTGCCGCAGCTTCAATCATTGCGTCACTCGCAGAGTGAGTACCGCTGATAATCAATGGCTTTTTCGCACTAGACAGTGCTTGTGCAATAGTTTCCACTTTTGCTTTCAAATCAGCAGGTAAATCAGTGACTGCTGGTGCATCACCATTAATCATATTGGCAATAGCAAAACCGAAACGTGCTTGGTCAGCAACGGGAGCACGGTAATTAAATGCTGCAATATCATCTAAACGAGTGTCATCGACATTCGTAATAAATAGTGGATATTTTGCATGTTGACCAATGTTCAAGATTGCCGCGATTTGCCAATCTGCCACTTTTTGGGCAGCCGCCATTTCACGCGCCTTGCCTTTTACCGCTTGGCGAACTGAAAGTGCCATGCGTGCACCAGTCTGAGTTAAATCTTCCCCCAGCACTAACACTGCATCATAACTTTCGACTTCACGTAAGTTTGGTGTATAAACACCACCATTTTGCAGAATAAAATTCATCAATTCGAGGCGGCGTTGCTCATCAGCTGAAACACCTGAATAGAAGTTTTCTGCACCAACTAACGCGCGTAATGCATAGTTACTTTCAATACTTGCACGAGGTGAACCAATCCCAATCACTTTTTGTGCTTGATTGATAATTTGCGCACCACTTTGCATTGCTTCAATCGCAGAAATAACCTGTTGTACGCCATTTTGGGTTAAAAGTGGCTGGCGAGGTCTATCTTTGCGGTTGACATAACCGTAACCAAAGCGACCACGGTCACACAGGAAATATTGGTTTACTGAGCCGTTAAAACGGTTTTCGATACGACGTAATTCGCCATAACGTTCACCTGGGCTAGTATTACAACCGATACTGCATTGTTGGCAGATACCCGGTGCAAATTGCATATCCCACTTACGGTTATAGCGTTCAGAATGGGTTTTGTCTGTGAATACCCCAGTTGGACATACTTCAACTAAGTTACCAGAGAACTCACTTTCTAATGTGCCATCTTCAACACGACCGAAGTAGACATAGTTATGTGCACCATAAACACCCAAGTCAGTACCATCTGCGTAATCTTTGTAGTAACGCACACAACGATAACAGGCAATACAGCGGTTCATTTCATGGTTAATGAAAGGCCCTAAATCCTGATTGATGTGAGTACGTTTCGTAAAGCGATATTTACGCATCGTGTGACCTGTCATCACCGTCATATCTTGTAAATGGCAGTTACCACCTTCCTCACAGACTGGGCAGTCGTGGGGATGGTTTGTCATCAACCATTCAACAACACTTTCACGGAATTTTTTGGCTTCTTCATCATCAATAGAGATGTAAGTACCTTCCGTTGCCGGTGTCATACAGGACATAACGAGACGACCGCGGGTGTCATCCGCGTTTTGATACTGCTTAACCGCACACTGGCGGCAAGCGCCAACGCTTCCCAGCGCCGGATGCCAGCAAAAATAAGGAATATCTAGCCCCAGAGAAAGGCAGGCTTGTAACAGGTTTTCAGACCCGTTTACATCATATTCTTTGCCGTCTACATATATTGTAGCCATAGTCAGCATGCTTCCCAAAGGCCCGCTCAAGAGCAGGCGTTAATCAAAAATACGTTCTTCGTGAAAAATTTATTTTTACGGTTGCTCAATCGTAAAAATATTACCAACGCTGTTTCAGCAAGTTCGGCTGAATACCAGCAATTTGGACGATATTACGCAGATCTTTTTGTGTAATACCGGCTTCAAATTCTTCACGGAAATATTTGATGGCGCTCTGTAATGGCTCGACCGCACCAGGTGCGTGAGCGCAGAAGGTTTTACCTGGGCCAAGGAAACGGCACAGTTGTTCAAGCGTTTCAATATCGCCTTCTTGACCTTCACCTTTTTCCAGAGCTTGTAAAATTTTAAGGCTCCAAGGCAAACCATCACGGCAAGGTGTACACCAACCACAAGATTCACGCGCAAAGAATGTTTCAAGGTTACGAACCAAAGAAACCATGTTGATTTCATTATCAACAGCCATTGCTAACGCAGTACCTAGTCGGCTACCTGCTTTCCCGATAGATTCAAAATCCATTGGTAAATCAAGATGATCACCCGTTAGGAAGTCAGTACCTGCTCCGCCCGGCTGCCATGCTTTAAGTGTTAAACCATCTCGCATACCGCCCGCATAATCTTCTAATACTTCACGAGCAGTTGTACCAAACGGTAATTCCCACAGACCTGGATTTTTGACGCGGCCAGAGAAGCCCATTAGCTTAGTTCCAGCATCTTTACTTTTGCCTGCGCTCAAATTGATATACCACTGGTCACCATGCTCAATGATGGCTGGCACGTTACAGATAGTTTCAACGTTATTGACACAAGTTGGTTTACCCCATGCGCCTGATGTTGCAGGGAATGGTGGTTTTGAACGCGGGTTAGCACGACGGCCTTCGAGGGAGTTAATTAATGCGGTTTCTTCACCACAAATATAACGACCTGCACCGGTATGGACAAAGAGTTCAAAGTCAAAACCTGACCCTAAAATATTTTTACCGAGCAGACCTGCTGCTTTAGCTTCTTCGATGGCGCGACGCAAGTTTTTAGCTGCTTGGACATATTCGCCACGTAAGAAAATATAACCACGGTACGCTTTCAGTGCATAAGCGCCAATGATCATACCTTCAACTAATAGATGTGGAAGTTGTTCCATCAGAAGACGGTCTTTATAAGTACCGGGTTCCATTTCATCGGCATTACATAGAAAGTAACGCAGATTCATGTTTTCATCTTTTGGCATCAGGCTCCATTTCAAGCCTGTGGAGAATCCCGCACCGCCTCGACCTTTCAGTCCAGCATCTTTAACGAGACCAACAACTTCGTCAGGTGCCATGCCTTGTAGTGCACGTTCAACACCTTTATATCCGTTTTTGCTGCGATACTCATCCAACCATACAGGCTGGTGGTCATCACGCAGACGCCAAGTCAGTGGATGTGTCTCAGCAGTTCGGATGACTTGTTTTACTGAGGAGTTTGTCATGGATACTGCTCCAATAACGTTTTAACATCTTCAGGTTTTACATAACAGTGAAGATCTTCATCAATCATCATTGATGGGCCTTTATCACAGTTACCTAAACAACAAGTTGGCAGCAATGTAAAACGACCATCTTGTGTTGTTTGACCTGGGCGGATATTGAGTTGATTAATAATCTCAGCTTCCACACCTTGGTAACCTGTAATATGACAAACCACACTGTCGCAATAGCGAATAATGTGACGACCTACAGGTTGACGGAAAATCTGGCTATAGAATGTCGCCACACCTTCAACATCACTCGCTGGGATGCCGAGTACTTCCGCAATAGCGTAAATAGCACCATCTTCAACCCAACCACGATTTTTTTGCACAATCTTTAGTGCTTCAATTGAAGCAGCTCGCGCATCTTCATAGTGATGTTTTTCGCCTTCAATTTCAGCACGCTCAGCTTCAGTTAATGTGAAACCATTAAACGCCTGCAATTCAGGTTCAAACGTATTAACACCATCAAGACTGGCCTGCTTATTATGTTCATTATGCATGATTAGCGATCCACATCCGACATTACGAAATCGATACTACCCAGATAAACAATCAAGTCAGAAACTAAGCTACCACTAATGACCGAAGGTATTTGCTGTAAGTGCGCATAACTTGGCGTACGAATACGTGTACGGTAGCTCATTGTGCTGCCATCACTGGTCAAGTAGTAACTGTTAATTCCCTTGGTTGCTTCAACCATCTGGAATGATTCATTTGCAGGCATGATAGGACCCCAAGACACTTGCAAGAAGTGGTTGATTAGGGTTTCAATGTCCTGCAACGTCCGTTCTTTTGGTGGCGGAGTTGTCAAAGGATGATCTGCTTTGAATGGTCCTTCTGGCATATTCTTCAAGCATTGCTCAAGAATACGAATACTCTGGCGTAGCTCTTCCACTTTAACCATCACACGGCTATAACAGTCACCGTTATGTGCGATAGGAATATCAAATTCAAAGTTTTCGTAACCAGAATAAGGGCGCCATTTACGAATATCGAAATCAACACCCGTTGCGCGTAGACCACCACCTGTCACACCCCAAGCAAAAGCTTCTTCTTTAGTATAAGAAGCCACACCGATTGAACGGCCTTTTAGGATGGTGTTTTTAAGTGCAGTCGTTACATAAGAATCTAAACGTTTTGGCAACCAATCTAATAGTTCGCGCAGCAGTTTGTCCCAACCACGAGGCAAGTCATGCGCAACACCACCAATCCGGAACCAAGCTGGGTGCATACGGAAACCAGTAATCGCTTCAATCAAGTTGTAAACTTTTTGGCGATCCGTAAACGCAAAGAAGACTGGAGTCATCGCCCCAACGTCCTGAATATAAGTACTGATATATAACAGGTGGCTGTTGATGCGGAACAGTTCTGAAAGCATGACGCGGATTGTTTTAACGCGATCAGGCACTTCAATGCCAGCCAGTTTTTCTACTGCTAAAATATATGGCATTTCATTGACACAGCCACCGAGGTATTCAATACGGTCGGTATAAGGAATATAGCTATGCCATGATTGACGCTCACCCATTTTTTCAGCACCACGATGGTGGTAGCCGATATCAGGTACGCAGTTGACGATTTCTTCACCATCAAGTTGTAACACAATACGGAACGCACCGTGTGACGATGGATGGTTAGGTCCTAAGTTTAGGAACATGAAATCTTCGTTTTCGTTCCCGCGCGACATGCCCCACTCTTCAGGTTTGAAGGTTAGCGCTTCCATTTCTAGATCTTGTTTTTGCTTGGTTAGCTCAAACGGATCGAATTCGGTAGCACGTGCTGGGTAGTCTTTACGCAGTGGGTGACCTTTCCAGTTTGGTGACATAAGTAGGCGACGTAAATTCGGATGACCTTGGAAGGTTATCCCGAACATATCCCATACTTCACGCTCATACCAATTGGCATTTGGAAATAAAGAAACCACCGATGGCACGTTGAGGTCTTTTTCGTTTAAAGCGACCTTCAACATAATATCGCGGTTACGGTCAATTGAGATGAGGTGATAAAACACACAAAAATCTGCTTCTGGCAAACCTTGTGTATGTATTCTCTGACGCTCATCAACCCCATGTAAGTCAAATAACATGACATAAGGTTTTGGCAGTTTTTCAAAAAGTCTACGACTTCCAGTAACTGTTCGCGTCTTACCCATATAACCGGCATGCCGGTACGGGTTGCTTGAACAGAAAAGGCATCCGGGCCAAATTGGTTGCGCAGTTCCAAGAGTACAGGGTCATTAAGATGATCCTGAGTCTGCCACTCCGGCTGAGTACTCGCTTGCGCTATCTGATCTGTCATCATTCTTCACCATAACGCTTGATCAGGTTTATTATGATCGCAACATTGCTCTGTTACGCTGTATGGCTCTAAGCCTAAATTTCGTCTGGGGTACGCAGATTAGTCACTGCGATACGTTCACCGTGCTTTCTTTCTCTTTCTGATTGCATATTGGCACGATAAACCCCTTGGTCTCCGACAACCCATGAAAGAGGACGACGCTCTTTACCAATGGATTCCTGTAGCAACATAAGTGCTTGCATATAAGCTTCAGGACGCGGAGGGCAACCTGGAATGTAAACATCCACAGGGATAAACTTATCAACGCCTTGTACGACAGAATAAATGTCATACATACCACCAGAGTTAGCACATGAACCCATTGAGATAACCCATTTTGGTTCAAGCATCTGATCATAAAGGCGCTGAATAACAGGTGCCATTTTTGTAAAGCAAGTTCCAGCAACGACCATAAAGTCGGCCTGACGAGGTGAAGCACGAAGTACCTCTGCCCCAAAACGGGCTACGTCATGAACTGCAGTGAACGACGTTACCATTTCGACATAGCAACATGAGAGACCAAAGTTATATGGCCAGAGAGAGTTTTTGCGTCCCCAGTTAACAACATCATGTAATGCATGAGACAGTTTTCCCATGTACACGCTATTTTTAACTTGCTGCTCAAGTGGATCGGTAACGATTTCTTGAGTTTGCAGGGGGTAACGGTCATTCTCACCGTTCGGATCTATGCGGGTGAGCGTATAATCCATTGTATAATGCCTCGCTTTTTACTGCGGATGACGATTGCTGATTTTAATTATTTCACTAGGACCTTTTACTGCGCGACGTGAACGGACTGGCGTCCAATCCAATGCACCGACGCGAACCAGATAAAATAATCCCGCCAACAATACCAGAATGAAGATTGTTGCTTCGATAAAGCCTAACCAACCTACTTCACGGACAGCAACTGCCCATGCATACAGGAACATAGCTTCAACATCAAAGACAACGAAGAACATAGCAACCAAATAAAATTTGGCTGACATGCGAAGACGGGCACTTCCCACTGAATCGATACCAGATTCATAAGGTACGTGTTTTGTTCTGGCTTTGGCTCTACTACCTAAGAAGTGACCAGCAGCCAACATAAATGAACAAAGGGCGATGGCACCGACAAAGAATATCGCAAAGGCCCAGTTATGGGCTAACGCTAGGATAGATGTAGACATACTCGTTGCTTACTCACTTACACATGGCGTATAAATCTGCTCTTATTTAAACTACTTGGCAGTATTTACACCATAATTGCCCAGTTAACCGAGAAGAAAGACCAAAATTAACCACCAAACTAAAAAACAGCCTGAAGACTGTGTTTGGTTTGTCCTCTCTCTGACTATTTATTTTGCTTAAATTAAACAAAATAACCCGTAATTATTACATCCCGCCACCAATTTGGAGGTGGTAACATAATAAAAAACATACAAAAGCGGCTAAAACGTGTCAGTGTGAAAATAACACTAGTAAACACAAGGACTAGTTTAACCGATTCTTCGCTTTTACTACACCATTATCTCAGGAAAAACCTGTCTTTACAGATGAAAAATTGCGCTTTTTATTTGATCTAGGACACAGTTTTATTGAAAAAATACTCGAATTGTTTACATAACAAACTAATTTGGATTAAGTCTCATTAACGACTTTTTATTTATTAAATCAACTAACTGTCTGACTAATCAGTCCTATTTTAGCTATTTAGCGAAAAATAATTGTTAATCAGCTAACAATTACTTAACTAAAATACAAATTTCAGGTTCTGCCAGCTACATCACAATTATTCCATGTTCTCATCTTTTTAACCATACTTCTTAAGTGGTTAATGCGCTTTTTCTTTATTTCTCGTTCAAAAAAACCGCGAATATATTGATATGCTCCCCACTAATTGGTTTCCCAACTCATGAAGAGCATTTCATATCGCGGTTTTTATTTAGATAATAGATAAAGCTTAAGATGATAGAACTAAAAACAGCTAAAAAATCAATCAATATGTAGTGTGTAAAAAACACTCAGTTTAATCACGATATACATAATAATATTTCTTATTTAGCTGTAATGTTTATTTAGATAGTATGAGTTCCTTCATTAAGAACCGCTTCATCACTTGCTGGTGCTACAGCATAAGGGATCTTCTTATTTTCAATAGCACTAAATACGGTCAAAACGAAATCCTTTTGTTCATCAGCATTTTTATACAACCAATACTGAATGTCTGGTAAGCGCGGTAAACCATCAGATTCGCTTAAAATACGTAAGTCTGTATTTTGCATTTCCATTGGTCGCGCAGTAACACCAACTTCTGCATTCACAGCTGCTCTAACCGCTGGAAGTGAAGCGGCTTCATAAGCAATATGCCATGTTAGACCTGCATCATCCAACGCGTCAGTACTGAGTTTGCGATATGGATTAGTTTCATCCATCACAACCAGCGGGATCGGCTCATTTGGGCGCAGCTGGAAATCAGGCGCGCTATGCCACAATACTGGCACCGTTCTCAATGCTGTTTTTGGATGGTGATTAATACGCGCAGTTGTCAAAGCTAAATCAATTTCATGATTATCTAACATTGACTCAATATGTTGTGCGCGCTTAATACGTACCTCAACAGCAAGACGTGGAAATACAGACGCAATACGGTTCAATAAGAATGGTAGCAAAATATCAACCGTATCATCAGAAGCACCAATCCTTAATTCACCTTCCGCATCATTATAAGTTAATGAAGCAGTCGCATCGTCGTTCGCACGTAAGATTTGTCTTGCATAACCTAACAATTGTAAACCATGTGCAGTGAGTAATTTATTACGTCCATGACGCGCAAATAACTCACGACCAACTAATTGTTCTAAACGCTGCATTTGTTGGCTAACAGCGGATTGAGTTCGACATACTGCGGCGGCAGCGGCGGCAAAGGTATTCAGATCGGCAACAGCAACAAACGTACGTAGCAAGTCGAGATCTAGGTTCATTATTGGACGATTGGAATTTATCATCATTAATTCTCTTATATAATTTTATAGTACCTGGTGTTCCTGTTCTCCTCCTTGAGATCAGCTGCTTTAATAACTTGAATATCTTAAATTGTGCATCTACTCCTTAGATGAACATTAACGACTTTTATCTAATCGAAAAAAAACAATCAGCGATATTTATTATTACACAAGGTTTTTATCCCATTAGTTACATAATATCTATACCAATTGAGCTTATTCTAATAAAAGAAATTTTACACATTTGCCCGAGTGCAGAAAGTATCAGTTCAGGTTAGGCTGCAATATAAACCGCCAATCTGTTGAATACCTAAAAATAACTATCTGTTTAAGGCGATTTCTAAATACTAACATATTTAGTGTAATTGAAATTATTTTAATGTAAGTACATTGAAACATTCTATATTGATGCTCTTAATTAGATTGATTTTCAATATATTAGATAAATTCCCTTTTTTCTTTGCATCTATCTTCTCATTAAAATAATCAATATTACTAACAAAAAAGCTGGATTTTATCTAAAATAATTGAATATCTATGTAATTTTATTTCTATTTTATGATATACATTCTTATTTTCTTCATAGAAATTACAAAATGATACAATCTTTTTAATGTATCCTAGTATTATAGTTAAATTAACTTTCTCGCCAAAAGCCGCTTATTTACCGATATATAATTCCATTTTTATTGTAAAACTTGAAATTATAACCCACCCTATGTGATACCTAAAGTCATCAAACAACAATTTACTGTATAAATCAACCTTTTACACCAAAAATTATCTTCTATCTTCAAAAGCTTTCGAGGTAGGAGTACAGTTGTAGCCAATATTACAGAAAACTTCTTAGGGTATAAAAACAACAAATAGAAGTGTATCTGATGCATAAAAATCTAAGTAATGTCCGTAGCAAGCTCTATCGCCCTATTTTAAATGTGGATCATCACCTTTGAAATATGACTAGATTGCCGGAGCCACCCTACTGAACGTCCCAATTAGGGAAATGAGAGAAAGAATGAACGAAATTAAAAAATCCAATAAGCTTGATAACGTCTGCTATGACATTCGTGGTCCTGTGTTGAAAGAAGCAAAACGCTTAGAAGAAGAAGGAAACAAAGTTCTCAAGCTAAACATTGGTAATCCGGCACCATTTGGCTTTGAAGCCCCAGATGAAATTCTGGTCGATGTGCTACGTAATTTACCAAGCTCTCAAGGCTATTGTGATTCAAAAGGGTTATATTCAGCACGTAAAGCGATAGTTCAGCATTATCAAGCACGTAATATTCATGAAATGACTGTGGAAGATGTTTATATTGGTAATGGCGTTTCTGAGCTGATCGTTCAAGCAATGCAAGCTTTACTCAATAATGGCGATGAAATGCTCGTCCCTGCACCTGATTATCCTTTATGGACAGCCGCCGTTTCTTTATCTGGTGGTAATGCTGTTCATTATATCTGTGATGAGCAACAAGGATGGATGCCTGATATTGATGATATCCGCAAAAAGATCACACCAAGAACACGTGGTATTGTCATTATTAACCCAAATAACCCAACTGGCGCGGTATACAGTAAAGAATTGCTTCTTGAGATCGTTGAACTCGCTCGTCAAAATGATCTGATTATTTTTGCGGACGAAATTTACGACAAGATTCTATATGATGATGCAGTTCACCATTCAATTGCTGCGCTTGCACCTGATTTACTCACAGTCACTTTTAATGGTTTATCAAAAACCTACCGCGTAGCAGGTTTTCGTCAAGGTTGGATGGCATTAAATGGCCCCAAAAAACAAGCCAAAAGCTATATTGAAGGGCTAGAAATGCTAGCGTCTATGCGTTTATGCGCTAACGTTCCTATGCAACATGCTATTCAAACTGCGTTAGGTGGTTATCAAAGTATCAGTGAATTTATTCAACCTGGTGGCAGACTTTATGAACAACGCGAACGTGCGTGGAATTTAATTAATCAAATTCCGGGAGTCTCTTGTGTAAAACCACAAGGTGCGCTGTATATGTTCCCGAAAATTGATATTAAACGTTTTAACATTCATGATGACCAGAAAATGATCTTAGACTTACTTCTTCAAGAAAAAGTGCTGCTCGTCCAAGGCACAGCCTTTAATTGGCCTGAGCCTGACCACTTCCGGATTGTAACATTGCCGTATGCCGATGACCTTGAAATGGCAATTAATAAATTCGGCCGTTTCCTTGAAAATTACCATCAATAAATTTTTAAAACGAAATTTTTAATTGTAAAATAGTAAAAATCCCCTCAAAAGAGGGGATCTTCAATTGCTTATAGCTCAATATTTATTATTAGAAATTAAATACTCTTACTATAAGATATTTTTTTGTGTTGCCTAATAACAAATGCTTCTCATTCAAAAGCGTAATTATGTTATTTTCATATCTTCTATCTTAAAATGACATTTTTATATTTATCAAATTTCAATAATCAAAGAATAGAAATAACATAAACAGCTGCTAAGAAAAATAACAGTAAAATAATTGGAAAGTATTTCATAATGCCCCTTACTATTAAGTATCCACAATAATATTTTTATTATAAGTTTTTATACTAACACTTCAATCAATAATTAACATTACAAATAAAACTCTATTTTAGATAATCAATTAAGGATAAATTAAATTACTCCTCTTTCTAATTTTAGAATTTAATTAATAATAGTTTTTATTAACAATGGATTATTATCAGTTAGTAAAAAAGAAGGAAAAATAATCAAGAATAAATTAAGGCTCTGTTAAATTCAGTAACTAATCATTTTATTCTTTCTATACTATCTTAATTGCACAGTAAACAGATTCTATATAGCAATATAAATGTGAATCTATAATAAAATACGCCTTTATTAAGCTAATTTAAGCATTAATATTCCTCTATTATTTTATCTATTATTTTATCTATTTTTAATACTTACACATGGCAAAGAATATCAATAAGCCGTTATTTGCTATACAATACAGGCTCATGTAATCGCAAATACGAGGATTTATGAGCTATTTTTTCGCGCATCTCGCTAGAATGAAACTCATCCATCGCTGGCCTTTAATGCGAAATGTTCGCACTGAGAATGTTTCGGAACACAGTTTACAAGTTGCTATGGTTGCCCATGCCCTCGCCATTATCAAAAACCGCAAATTTTCGGGTAATGTAAATGCAGAACGGATTGCCTTGTTAGCCATGTACCATGATGCCAGTGAAGTGATTACAGGTGATCTACCCACACCAATTAAATATCACAATCCACAAATCGCTCATGAATATAAAAAAATAGAACGATTTGCCCAACAAAAACTGCTAGATATGCTCCCTGAAGAACTACAAGAGGATTTTAAATCGCTTGTGGTAGAAGAGTTTCAATCTGATGAAGAACATTTCATCGTTAAGCAAGCCGATTCATTATGTGCTTATTTAAAATGCTTAGAAGAGTTATCCGCAGGAAATAGTGAATTTAAATTGGCTAAAAAACGCTTAGAAAAAATTCTTGGGGAGAGGAAAAGCCCTGAGATGGATTATTTTATGCGCACCTTTGTTCCTGGATTTACCCTTTCATTAGATGAAATAAGTAATTAACTAAATGTAGGAATGTACTCGCATTCCTACCACTAATTCTTCTTCTTATAATTTTATAAACTAGAAAATAACTTTATAAAGTGGAATCTTTTGTTCTGCTACAAGTTATTTTCATTATGATGAAACTTCAATTAATTCTGTGTTATATCCTGATGAGTGAGTAAAGACCACATATAACGATTTTGCATCACCATTAACACCTAAGATAATCTGATTATCATCGTAGTATGCAATAGAGCAATAAAAATTATCCTTTGTTCGGTATATTTTCCCACTTTCAGTTTTAATCACTACATTCCAATAGTCATAAGAATCTATAATACGTTGCTCATATACAATTTGAAAATGTTGTTCTGCTACTGTTTTATCTGGTACATCCTCAAGTAATTTATATGTCTGAAGCCTTTTTGTTTTATCTATAAAACCTTTAACGTAATGAGTGATTTCTACGGAGTGTAACGCTTCCCCCCAATAATTTTCAAAGACACAATATGCGTAACGACTATATGGATTCTGTATATATTGCTCGTTCATAAAAATTTCTCTAATAAGTTAATGAGAAATTACACTATCAAGAAAATTCTGGACTACAAAAATGATTAAATATCACTATTCTAATATTTAATAGGTAATACATTTATAAAAGAACCCTAATTTGTTAGGGTTCTATCTTCACAGTGGTGATTTTAGAATGGGAATAGGATAGGAACGACGGCAACACTGATAAGCATGACGATAATGGTAAACGGCACACCCATTTTTAGGAAATCTGCAAACTTATATCCACCAGGACCTAATACTAACGTATTCACAGGTGATGAAACGGGTGTCATGAATGCTGCTGATGCGGCAATACCAACAATCATTGCAAATGGCAGTGGTGATACGTCCATTTGTCGCGCGGCTGCAATCGCAATTGGTGCCATTAATACCGCTGTTGCTGTATTTGAAATAAATAAACCAATTGATGCACAGAGTATAAATAAGCATAACAACATGACATGAGGCCCCATATCCCCAGCGATTTTCATTAATGCATCAACCGCCAGTGCAATCCCTCCCGTTTCTTGCAAGGCAATAGCAAAGGGCATCATCCCAACAATTAAAATAATACTCGGCCAGTGAATTGATTTATAAGCACTTTCCATATCAATACAACGGAATTTACCCATTAATAAACAGGCAATTAAAGCCGCAATAAAGTTAGGAATTTCATTCGTCACCATTAAAGCAACCATCAACGCCAAACAAAATAATGCATGTGGTGCCTGTGAAGCCGCAGGGGCAACGGCTTCCACTTCGGCGGCAAGGTTCAACACAATAAAATTACGCGGCTTAGTTGATAAAATACGGATCAACTTCCAATCACCGATAACTAATAGAATATCTCCAAGTCGCAAAGGTTCATCAACTAGCTTACCTGCAAGTGCTTTCCCTTCACGGCGAATACCGACTACGTTTAGCCCATAGCGCGTACGGAATTTAATATCCCGCAGACTTTTACCGAGTAATTCTGAATCAGGGTTCATGGAGACTTCCGCCATTCCCACATCTCGGGATTGGTCGGAAAAATAGTCTCCACGCAAGATCATAGGCTCTAATTTTTGTTCAAAACAAAATTGACGTAATTCATCATCGCTCACGGAAATATCAATTAATAACACATCTCGTTCTCTTAATTCCGTTCCCCCGGTTGCACTCACCATCACACGGCGAAATTTACGCCAGCGCTCAATTCCCACCACGTTAGCTTCATAACGCGAACGCAGATGTAACTCTTCAAGTGAATGACCAATTAAAGGTGAGCCTTTACGAATAGCAAGACGACGGGCACGGCCAGCGAGTTTATAGTCACGGATTAAATCACGGAAAGTTCTCTGATAACGGTCTGGTTGATTACCCATCTCGCTACTTCCTAGCCAGCGACGAGCAATCCACATATAAGCAATCCCTGCAACTAAAATCAGAATACCAATTGGTGTGATAGAGAAAAATTGGAAAGCTTGAATGCCTTCTCTGACAAGCTCACTATTGACGACCATGTTTGGCGGCGTCGCCACTAACGTCATCATGCCACTAATTAATCCCGCAAAGCCTAACGGCATCATTAAGCGCCCAGGCGATATTTTCATTCGCGCAGCAACACTTAATACGACAGGAATAAAGATAGCAACCACGCCAGTTGAACTCATGAAAGCCCCGAGTCCAGCCACCGTGATCATCAGGAAAACTAACATTTTACTTTCACTACTGCCGGCGACCCTAACTAACCAGTCACCCATCTGATAAGCAATTCCGGTTCGTACTAAACCATCACCTATCACAAATAATGCCGCTATCAGTAAAACGTTAGGATCTGCAAAACCGGATGTTGCTTGTTCTAATGTTAACGTATCACTTAAAACAAACGCGACAATAACTAATAATGCCACAACATCCATACGTATTTTGTTTGTCGTAAACAAAATAACAGCGATTAACAATAGGCTTAACACCCACAGCAATTCTCCGTTCAAAACATCCCCTTTTGACGAAAAAAAAGACCGTTAATATTTACCTTAGTTAATCATGTTTTATAGATGATTTCTTTGATTTAATCCTAATTAACCATTTTTCGGCACGAAAAGTGTAAAAAACCCATTTTCATCAGGGCCTGAAACAGAAACCTGCTCTAATGAGTGCACGATAATATGAATTTCTTCTCTTCTTGCCATCTCTTCAGGCGCATGGACAGCAATTACCTGACAACCTGCATCCAAAGCAGAATAGATACCTGCTTGCGCATCCTCAAAAGCAACACACTCTTTCGGATCTAATTGCAATGTTTTTGCCCCGAGTAAGAACGGCTCAGGATCAGGTTTACCTTTCGTGACTTTTTCAAAAGTGACCCAATGTTTTGGTTCAGGTAAGTTAGCCGCTTTCTGGCGACCATGTGCAATAGGCACAGTTCCAGATGTCACTATGGCCCAAGGCACATCTAATTCATTTAAACGATTAAGTAATGCAATTGCACCGGGCAGTGCAATGACACCTTCTGTGTCCGTTGCTTCCATATTTTCTAGCCAGCGAAAACGCGCCATAATCTCGTCTTCACTGGCTGATGGCATAAAGTGACGTAAGCTCGTCAACGCAGGTTTCCCATGAATAAAATGAATGATTTCTTCAGGATCTATACCCATTTCTTGACCAAATAGGCACCAGCAACGTTCAACAACAGCGAGTGAATCCGCTAAAGTACCATCAAGATCAAATAGAAAACCTTTTGCCTTAAGCTCCACGCTCACTCCTTAGTAAAAATAACTATGCATTGAAGATTTGATTTATTTCAACAGCGGACAAGTGATATTGACGAGGACATGCTCGCCAAATACCCAACATACGCACATATTTATCCCACATTGGCGTTTGAGAATTAAACCCGTGAGTACCGCTGTCAAAATGAGTATAGCGGCCTTCAGTATTCACCATAAAACGCACATAGCTTAAATAACGCGCTTCCGTTGCCGCATCAAAACCCAGAAATTGTACACGACGAGCATCAATACCTTGCTTGTCTGCCATGTTTTCATAAGACACCTGCAATGCATGATACATTTCCATAATATCAATAATTGTCCGGCAAGTGCCCTCACTTAATTCCCCGAAGTCTCTATCAAGTTCACGAAGCTGTAGGCCAAAACCACGCTCAATGATGGTTTGTAAACGGCGATAGCGATCACCATTCTCAGGATCAAGCATTGTCATCATTTTGTACTGATTAGATAAAATCAGGCGTTGCGCATTTGTCATTTCCATCATAGTCTCCTGCGGAAAAATTTTATTGCATCTTCGCATTCAACTTTCATGATGAATAGTGAAAACATCACTTTTATTGATCTAAACAACCTTTTTGTGTGACTTGTTGTTAATTCGAACTTTTAACTTAAATATCATCCATAAATGACTTATCTAATTGCTTAAATGCGCGTTTAAGGAGTTGGGCTAACGCCATATAATTCGGTTGTTGCTCGACGGGCGCCATCGCAATCCCAGCTTGCACAAATTTTTCTCGGATTTCATAAAACCAACTAAGCAATCCTTGAGGTAGTGGCGTAGAGGCTCTCTTACCTAACCACCATAAACCTTGCATCGGCAAGCTACAGGCAAATAGTGCTGTTGCAACTGCTGGACCTAAATCCCCACCCAAAGCAATTTGCCAAGCAAGTGTAAAAATGGCGATTGGCGGCATAAAACGGATACCAAAGCGCGTTGCTTTGATCATCCTTAGTTCAGGAAATATTGGAGAAAGTTTTTTCTCCAATGGAAAAGTTTTTAGATACAAATTCCCCAATCTAAACCGCTTAAAAAATCCTGGCGGGGAGGTTTGTAATGTACTCATTAATAGTTTCCTATATTTATTAATTCAGCAATATGATTCATTAGTACTTTATCTATTAACTAGCATTTGTTATGCATTCATAGAATCTGTTCTGTGTTTACATAGTACCAATGCATTCATTTTTTATAAAATCATCTAAGCTTAATGATTATGTTAGACAGGCAGCAGAAGGTAAATTTGCATAAAATGCGTATTTCATAAAAAGCATATGATTTCAATCAATCAATTTCGCCATTTCTAAAAAAAACATACAAAATATAAAATTTTTTAGTAGAATTAGCCGCATTTAGCATAGCGATGAAATTTCATCGTTTTGTTTCCTTAAGCCTGTTGCTTCTTGTTAACAGCATTTATATTAGATTGGGGTTTTAAACGTTATTTCAACACCAATGGCTAAGTCCTTTTGTATTTCACTTAGTGCAATTATACGATTAACATTATTTTTCTAAAACCCGATTAAATTTTAGTTTACCGATATCTTCATGTTTTTAACTTAATCATGATATCAATCATGAAATATCAGGGGTTAAATACGCTAGGCTTCTAGCGGTTAATCATTATTTACGAAGTCTTTATCTGCAAATTTGCGTTAGAAGACTCCACAACAACAATTAACGATAGGTATTTCCATGTCAAGTAAGCTGGTACTGGTTCTAAACTGCGGTAGCTCCTCACTGAAATTCGCCATCATCGACCCTACAAATGGCGATGAATATTTATCTGGTTTAGCTGAGTGCTTTAATCTGCCTGAAGCCCGTATTAAGTGGAAGATGGATGGTGCTAAACATGAAGCGCAACTTGGTGCAGGCGCGGCTCACAGTGAAGCATTATATTTCATTGTTAACACTATTCTTGCAGCGAAACCAGAATTGTCTGCACAAATAGGTTCTATTGGACACCGTATTGTTCACGGTGGAGAGAAATTCACCTCTTCTGTTTTGATTACTGATGATGTTATTCGTGGTATTGAAGCAGCTATCCCATTTGCTCCACTGCACAATCCAGCTCACTTGATTGGTATTGAGGAAGCAAGAAAAGAATTCCCACATTTAGTGAACAAAAACGTTGCTGTATTTGACACTGCTTTCCATACCACTATGCCAGAAGAAGCTTATCTATATGCTCTGCCATATGATCTTTATGAAAAACATGGCATTCGTCGTTATGGCGCACATGGCACAAGCCACTTCTATGTTTCTCGTGAAGCCGCTAAAAAACTCAACAAACCTGTTGAAGAACTGAACGTTATCACTTGCCACTTAGGTAATGGTGGTTCTGTTACTGCGATTGTTAATGGTGAATGTGTTGATACTTCTATGGGCTTAACCCCACTAGAAGGTTTGGTCATGGGAACTCGTAGTGGTGATATCGACCCTGCAATTATTTTCCATCTGCATGATTCACTCGGCATGAGTGTTGATCAAATCAACAAAATGTTAACCAAAGAATCTGGTCTTCTTGGTTTAACTGGCGTGACTAGTGACTGCCGTTATGTTGAAGATAACTATGACACCAAAGCTGATGCTAAACGTGCAATGGATGTTTTCTGTCACCGCCTAGCAAAATATGTTGGTGCATACGGCGCATTGATGGAAGGCCGTCTCGATGCAATCATCTTTACAGGTGGTATTGGCGAAAACTCAGCGCACGTTCGCGAATTAACACTGAAAAAACTCGCACTACTTGGTTTTGAATGTGACAACGAACGCAACTTAGCCGCTCGTTTTGGCAAAGAAGGTCTTATCACAACTGATAACAGCCGCCCTGCACTCGTTATCCCAACTAATGAAGAATTAGTGATTGCCCAAGATGCAGCTCGCTTGACAGCATAAAAGATCTTACCGCCAGCCTTATGCTGGCGGTACTATTTTGTTATTAGAGTAACCGATAAAAAGAGGTTCCCGTGTCTCGTACAATTATGTTAATACCTACTGGCACAAGCGTTGGTTTAACCAGCGTCAGCTTAGGTGTCGTTCGCTCAATGGAACAAAAAGGTGTCCAATTAAGCGTATTTAAGCCTATCGCTCAGCCACGTATTTCCGGTAACAAAGATCAAACTACCACTGTTTTACGCTCCCACTCCAGCATCACCAAAATCGTCGAACCATTAGAAATGGAATATGTTGAGTCACTCTTGACCTCTTCAAAAAAAGACGTATTGATGGAAGAAATTGTTGCTCGTTATCATGAGCAAACAAAAAATGCAGAAGTTGTACTGATTGAAGGTTTAGTGCCAACTCGCAAGCACTCTTTTGCTCAATCACTAAACTATGATATTGCTAAAACTTTAGGTGCAGAGATTGTTTTTGTTACTGCTCCAGGCAATAGCTCTATTTCACAAGTTCGTGAACGTTTAGAGCTGGTCCGTAATGAATTTGGCGGGCCACGTAATAAAAATATTATTGGCGTGATCGTCAATAAAGTGAATGCGCCTGTTGATGAACAAGGTCGTACTCGCCCTGACTTATCTGAAATTTTTGATGAGTCAACTAAAGCGACAATTGCGAATATCACACCTAAAGATCTAGAGTGCCTAAGCCTTCCTGTGCTGGCTTCTATTCCTTGGAACTTTGATTTAATCGCAACTCGTGCCATTGATATGGCAAAACATTTGAATGCAGAAATTATTAACGAAGGTGAAATTAATACTCGCCGCGTTAAATCCGTCACTTTTTGTGCACGCAGCATTCCTCATATGCTTGAACATTTCCGTCCAGGCTCATTGCTGGTCACTTCAGCAGACCGCCCTGACGTATTAGTTTCTGCTTCTTTAGCCGCAATGAACGGCGTTGAAATTGGTGCAATCCTATTAACAGGTGGCTACCATATTGATGCACCTATCCGCAAACTTTGCGAACAAGCATTTGAAACTGGCTTACCCGTCTTTATGGTAAGCAGCAATACTTGGCAAACCTCATTGAATCTGCAAAGCTTCAGCCTCGAAGTTCCTGCTGATGACCATGAACGCATTGAAAAAATTCAAAACTATGTTGCTCGCCATATTAGCAGCAGCTGGATTGAATCTCTCGTTGCTGATTCAGAACGCCCTAACCGTTTGTCACCACCAGCATTCCGTTATCAATTAACAGAACTTGCTCGTAAAGCAGGTAAACGTATTGTTCTACCTGAAGGTGATGAGCCACGTACAGTTAAAGCTGCATCTATCTGTGCTGAACGCGGTATCGCAACTTGTGTGCTGTTAGGTAACCCAGACGATATTCGTCGTGTAGCTTCTGCACAAGGTATTGAACTTGGTACGGGTATTGAAATTGTTGACCCAATAAAAGTTCGCGAAGAATATGTTGCACGTCTTGTTGAATTACGTAAGAGCAAAGGCATGACAGAAGTTGTTGCTCGTGAACAACTTGAAGATAACGTGGTTCTTGGTACGTTAATGCTAGAAAAAGGTGAAGTTGATGGCCTAGTATCGGGTGCGGTACATACAACCGCAAATACTATCCGTCCACCTTTACAGCTGATTAAAACTGCACCAGGTAGCTCATTAGTTTCTTCAGTATTCTTTATGCTGCTTCCTGAGCAAGTCTTTGTTTATGGTGACTGTGCGATTAACCCAGATCCAACAGCTGAGCAACTGTCTGAAATTGCTATCCAATCAGCGGATTCAGCGAAAGCATTTGGTATTGATCCACGCGTTGCGATGATCTCTTACTCTACCGGTAACTCTGGTGCAGGTAGTGATGTTGAGAAAGTACGTGAAGCAACACGTTTAGCACAAGAAAAACGCCCTGACTTAATCATCGATGGTCCTTTGCAATATGATGCTGCGGTAATGGCTGATGTTGCTAAATCTAAAGCACCAAATTCACCAGTTGCTGGTAAAGCTACTGTGTTCATTTTCCCTGACTTGAACACCGGTAATACCACTTATAAAGCAGTACAGCGTTCAGCAGACTTAGTTTCTATCGGACCAATGCTGCAAGGTATGCGTAAACCAGTTAACGATTTATCTCGTGGCGCATTAGTTGATGATATCGTTTACACCGTTGCTCTAACTGCAATTCAAGCAGCTCAAAACGACAACGCGTAATCTTAGCTTTATCGTCACCTAAAAATAAATTATGCCAATCGATATTTATCGGTTGGCATTTTTATTTATTAGCCCAGCATATTTAATATCATATAGTTACGTTGAACTAATCTGTAAAAAACACCACTGAAGCCTATGATGATAAAAATAGACTTCGAGTGATGGTTTTAATTGCTTAGACCTTATCCATTTATATTTTCATTAGTTAGATATCGTCATATTGAGCCACATCCGACTTGTTTTTAAGACTGTTTCAGAAAATCATCATCCAGTACCCAAAGTGGCTCTATATCGCTATCTTTTTTGATAACCAATGAGGGATCAGATCTCAAACATGCTCCGCCATAATGCCCACCAACAGTAAACGTGCACACCTGAATATAACGATCTGCAATATTTGGTAGTAGCCATAATTCTTGGTAGATATTTTCTTGTTGATGAAACTTACCAGAAGTCTGATCTAAAATTTCATCTTGTCCATCAACTAAATTGATATTCGCCCCACAACGCCCAGCTATTGGTTTTATTGCATAACCTGTTTGGCGTAACTCATCATTAATTGTAAAACTGGTATCCAAAAGATAAGGATGATGCGGAAATAGTGACCACAGTATTGGTAAGATAGCTTTATTGCTTGGAATAACCGTCCACAATGGTTCAAACACACAAATTTCAGGTTTTAGTAAAACATCAATTAACCTTACATCATTACTTTCCAATTGGCCTGTGCATATTTGTAATGTTGAGGATTCATAATCACCACCACATTCCTGACGAATTTGTTCAAGTGCCGTTTCCCAAGCCCAAGTTTTCCAAACACACTCTAATACTCTGCCTTCACTATCAATGACTTGCCCTGTTTCATTCCAAATCAGTTCATCTAACCCATGGATTATTTTACATTCAAAACCCGCTTCAATAATGGCATGAGCCATAAATTGTGAATGATAATCTTCTTCACTATCAACATCCTGCATGATATGAATAAACGGTTTCGCCGTTGAATGTTTCCATGAGTTAGCCAGTAATTCTGTTAAGTAGCGGCTAGAATCTCTGCCTTTTTCAAGTTGGCCAACTTTCGCCCATTTATTAATAATTAATCCAGCTTCAGTATGGCATGAAGCTGAATCCGCATTATATTCATAAACTTTTAAGCCTCGTTCATCTAAACAAAAATCGAGTCTTCCGGTGATCATATCATGACGACGGTTTTTCCATGATAAACGAATACGCGGCCATAATACTTTTGGAATATCAAATAATTCTAACAACTCATCACTTTTTAATACCTTCTCTGTAGCATGCAGGTACATAAGATGGACTTCATTTGTCGCTTGTATTAATTGATTCTCAGCTGTACTAGAAATAGTAAAATATTCGTGAGGATCTTTATTTAAGTTGCAGCCATGATTAGCTTGGATATACGCTTTTTCAATTAGATTAGATTCATCTAACCATGTCTGGCTAAAATCAACCCGATTATCTAATCGTTCCGCATGAATTTGCAGTAATTCAGGATTAATACTGGGTTCAGAATAAGCATATTCATCATTTTCAGTTTGTAGCATCCAACCTAGAATATTGGTATCGGCAAATGTATCAACAATGGTGTAATTGCCCTCTTCATAATTCAGAGGTAATTCCCGTGTCCATTGCTGACCAATAGGCAATTTATGATGAATCACGTTTTGTTCAGCAATACGAATTTTGTCATCGAAGACTTGTGTAATGACAGCAATATGACCTGTTTTACTAAATTCGCCTGCTTCAGCCCAAATTAATAACCCTCCTTCAACTGGTTTTGCTTGGCTACCATTTAGGAACGCTTTTAAAGGTAATAATTCATCATCGACAACTCTGCGTAAAAAGCGCAAACAGAAAATTTCGTAAGCCATGCCAACATCAGTAAAAACAACACCATGATTGAGATATAAAAAGCGGCGGGCAAACTCGACACATTGCCACTTATATCCCATGTATTCATTACCAATATAACTACGAAAAGAAAAATCATTCTCTTTTTCAACGTCTGATAATGAATCATAATCTGATGAATAGATTGCAACGCCGCCAGGTGCATATCCTAGTAATGCACCAAAAGGCTCATATTCATAATCCTTCAAAGTCATATCTTGGCTCCATTTTGCTAAATCGACATCGGCTATCTTTCTAGTTTACGCCTATCAACGATAAAAAATATCTATTTCAGTGCTATCTCATCAATAAAATATTGAATTAATATTTAAGATAATTAATTTTTATTACGGAAAGGTAAATAGGAAGTAAAACTGACAATATAGAATAAATCAAATAGAGTAAATCAAAAGTATTTTATTGCATTGCTATAAAATAAAAACAGTAATTATTATATTTTCTTATCATATAACTAAAAAGATTAGATATACAAACCTGCTGATATATAACAATTTTAATTCTATTTATTAAAGATATTAAAATTAATATAAAAACATTTGATAATATGCTTTAATATTATTTAAGACTATTTATCATGCTCTATTTTTATTGTCCAAAAAGATAATGATGTATTACTTAAAAGAACGACTTAAAAATAGAGCATATCAACAATTTTATCTAAGGCTATTAAGTATTACTGCATATAATAGTTTTATCAGTTTCATTATTGCGCGTTAACCATAATGAGAGTGCTTTAAGAGAATCTGGCGTAAATTCATCACAACGGGCACTAATTTCATCTGGTGTTAACCAACTGACTTCAACCACTTCACACTCTTGTAAAGCAAAAGGTCCGTGACTTACACAGCTAAATAAGCCGCCCCAGATCCGGCAATTATCACCTTCATAATAAAACACACCATGCTCCGCAAAAGGAACACCTGCGATCCCAAGCTCTTCTTCAGCTTCACGTTTTGCCGCCTCAAGAATATTTTCACCTTGAGTGACAACGCCCCCCGCAGTTGCATCGAGTAATCCAGGATAGAAATCTTTAGTATCTGTTCTTTTTTGTACTAAAATTTTTCCCATACCGTCATGAACAACAATATAAGTGGCTCGATGACGTAAGTTTTCTGCTCTCATCTGCCGACGAGTGGCCTGAGCAATTACTTCATTTTTATCATTAACGATATCAACCCATTCAACCACTTCGTTTTCTTCTGCCATCCCTAAAACCTTTTTTATTAACTTATCGACACAGTTTTTATACCGTAAATTTACTGCTGATATAGCTATTTCTATTATTCTGTACAAGGTATGCTTTTCATTGACCCCTTGCAAGTATTCGACATGAAATTTGGGTATTGTTTTTAACGTTAAGCGATACTAATCATAATCTCTAATAAAATGAGTTGAATTTTTTTAATTTACATCATAAAACTACAATATTTAATAAATACAATTTGCTAAGTCACCCTTTTTCGAGAAATTGAGTTCCATTCCAGCAATTTTCTTTAACAGATGCTATAGTTAGCACAATGATTGTTAACTTAAATTAGTCCGATTTTTCACAGGAGGCGATTATGCGGATTCTCATTACTGGCGGTACAGGGCTGATAGGTACTCCTCTTGTTCAGCGACTTGTCGGACGCAACGACAAAGTAACGGTATTGAGCCGTTCTCCGCAAAAAGTCTATAGCCTTTTTTGTGAAGCGGTTGAATGTTGGACTTCTTTACAAGATAAGACAGATCTCAATGATTTTGACGCGGTAATTAATCTCGCTGGAGAACCCATTACAGAAAAGCGTTGGAGCGAAGAACAAAAAAAATTGCTTTGCAATAGTCGTTGGAATGTCACTCAGCGTTTAGCCGAATTAATCAATGCCAGCAAAACGCCCCCCCACACTTTTTTATCCGGTTCTGCGGTGGGTTATTATGGTGACCAAGGACAAGCTGTTGTTACCGAGTCAGAAGAGCCACATGATGAATTTACCCATATGTTATGCCAGCGCTGGGAGTCGTTAGCGCTTGATGCGCAATCTGAATCAACTCGGGTTTGTTTAATGCGTACTGGGCTTGTAATGTCATTAAAAGGTGGCGCACTAGCCAAAGTCCTCCCAATTTTTAAAATGGGTGCTGGCGGGCCAATTGGTACCGGCAAACAATATATGCCGTGGATCCATATCAATGATATGGTGAGTGCTATCTGCTATCTATTGGATAACCCGACGTTATCAGGTCCATTCAATATGACATCACCTTATCCCGTACATAATGATCAATTCGCCGCTATGCTAGGTGAAGTCATTAACCGCCCTGCTTTTGTTCGCACACCCGCATTTGCCGTTAAAGCCATGCTCGGTGAAGCCGCAACCATGCTACTGGGTGGTCAACAAGCTATCCCTAAACGGTTAGAAGAAGCTGGATTTCAATTTGAATTCATTGAACTAAGAATCGCTTTAGAAGATTTATTTGCTCATGAGAAAAATGAAAATAATGGCGATTAATCCCTAAACAGCCCGCATTAGGGCTGTTTTACTTTGCACCTTGCCAGCGGTTAAACAGCTCTTCTTTTAACGTAATATCAAATTGGTCGAGCACTCTATTCACGGTTTGATCGACAATATCCTGAATAGTTTGAGGTTGATGATAAAACGCTGGCATAGGCGGCATAATCACAGCGCCAATTTCAGCGGCTTGCACCAATAACCGCAGATGTCCAAGGTGCAATGGTGTTTCTCGTACACCTAGTACCAATTTTTTCCCTTCTTTTAGTACGACATCAGCCGCGCGAGTCACTAACGTATCAGTATAACTATTAACAATACCTGAAAGTGTTTTCATCGTGCATGGCATAATTACCATGCCTGCGGTTCGAAAAGATCCTGAAGAAATAGCTGCAGCAATATCACGATTATCATAGGTATAATCAGCCAATTGCTGGACATCTTTGACGCTATAATCGGTTTCTAAGGATAATGTTTGGCGGGCAGCAGAGCTCATCACTAAATGAGTTTCCACCTGTTCAACAGGTTTAAGTACTTCTAACAACCTAACGCCATAAATAGCGCCACTTGCTCCCGTTAAACCGATGATTAATTTCTTCATCCTGCCCCCAGCTAAATAGATATTTTTTGTATAGTAACAATTATTATCGCGAAAAACCTCTAAATATCGTTGTTCTACATGCTACTTTACTCAGTAAGAATGAAATTATTACTTTTAAAAATTAAGCGATTACTTTGAGATGGACAAAAAAATACCCGCTGTCATCAACAACGGGTATTTTCTATTACAAATGAATATTAACCTTCGTTATAAATTTCAAGATCTTCAATTTCATGCTGATCTTTAACTTTCAGTTCATCATCTCGACGAAGGTCTTCTAAATAATCTAAATAAGTTTGGTCAATATCTTTCGTCACATAAATGCCATCAAAGACTGAACATTCAAACTCATTAATTTCAGGGTTTTCTTCACGTACAGCGTCGACAAGGTCACTCAGATCTTGGAAAATTAAGCCATCCGCACCAATAAGTTTACGGATTTCATCAACTTCACGGCCGTGAGCAATTAACTCATTTGCATTTGGCATATCAATACCATACACATTTGGGAAGCGAACTTCAGGCGCCGCAGAAGCAAAATAGACATTTTTAGCTCCAGCTTCACGAGCTAGTTCAACAATTTGCTCAGACGTTGTGCCACGGACAATTGAATCATCAACCAATAAAACATTTTTATCACGGAATTCCGCGCGGTTAGCATTTAGTTTACGGCGTACTGACTTTCTACGCTCTTGCTGACCTGGCATGATAAAAGTACGGCCAACATAGCGGTTTTTCACAAAACCTTGGCGATACGGCTTATTAAGAATATGCGCAATTTCCAATGCAATATCACAGGATGTTTCAGGAATTGGGATCACAACATCAATGTCTAAATCTTCCCATTCACGAGCAATTTTTGCGCCTAATTTTTGCCCCATTCTTAATCTTGCGTTATACACTGAAATCTTATCAATAAATGAATCTGGGCGCGCAAAATAGACGTATTCAAACAAGCAAGGTGTTAACTGCGGATTAACTGCACACTGGCGAGTATACAGTTCTCTTTGCTCCGTGACATAAACAGCTTCACCTGGTGCTACATCACGTAAAAATTCAAAACCTAATGTATCAAGGGCAACACTTTCTGAAGCCACCATATACTCTTGTGCGCCGTTATCCAGTATTCTGCGACCTAGAACCAATGGACGGATCCCATTAGGGTCACGAAATGCCAGCATTCCATGACCAATTATCAAGGCAACACAAGCATAAGCGCCACGTAATTTTTTATGGACTGCCGCAACGGCCGTAAAAATGTCATCCGGCTCTAATGGGAAATGATCAAAACGGTCTAATTCATAGGCTAAAATATTCAGTAGAATTTCAGAATCAGATGATGTATTGACATGACGGCGTGCCGTTTCGAATAAACTACGCGTTAATTCATGCGCATTTGTCAGATTACCATTATGTGCAAGCGCGATACCAAAAGGCGAATTCACATAAAAAGGCTGTGCTTCTGATGCACTTGAACTACCCGCTGTTGGATAACGAACATGGCCAAGCCCTATATTACCTTGTAACCGGAGCATATGCCGAGCTTCAAAAACATCTTTTACGAGACCATTGGCTTTACGTAAACGGATATTATTGTTGCTATCAATGGTAGCAATGCCTGCTGCATCTTGCCCACGGTGCTGTAGCACAGTTAAAGCATCATAAATTGATTGGTTGACCGGTGTTACACCGGCGATACCGACAATACCGCACATTTAGTCTTTCCTCATCAGCCAGACGGAGAAATATTCTCCGGTAGGAAACTTGACGCATTTTGCAGGTAGTCAAAAAACCACCTAATTATGTGACTGAACTGTGGAATAAGTTCTGAGCGTTGCCAATCCTCACTTTGAGGCAATGGAGTAAATGTATCCAGAAAAAATAACAGTGCTGATACAATTAATACTCCGCGCAATGCACCAAAACAAACTCCCAGAACACGATCTGTGCCCGATAACCCCGTTTTTTGCACTAAAGAGCTAATCACATAGTTGACAACGGCACCCACAATTAACGTTGCGATAAATAACGCTGCAATCGCAATACCGTTTCTCACCAGAATGTCGTCAAAGCGCGTAAAATAATCCGCTAAATAAGGATAAAATGTACTCGCAACAAAAAAGGCACAGCCCCATGTGATTAGTGATAATGCTTCTCTAACAAAACCACGGATCAAGCTTACCAATGCCGAAAAGCCAATAATGGCGATAATAACGTAATCTAACCAGACCATATCTTTTTCCAAAATTCGCACCCACGGCAGTGGCAGGAGTGCATTCTAACAGAAACGAAAACGTTTGCGTAACCATTTTACATACAATTTAAAAAATTAGCGGCGAAAAGAAAAATTCATATTCGCCGCAGTTATTACTTTAAAAAACTTTACTTACACATGCTATTCTTTAACTTAGTTAAGGTTTAAAAACCCTAATTTCGCCTTGTAAACCAGAAAGAGAACGCAGTTCTGGCAAGGCACTTTCTAGTCGCTGCCGAGAAGTTTCTGGTCCGACAAAAATCCGTGTTAATTGACCATTAACAGGGCGAGAAGGCACGGTATAAACTTGATAGCCAGAAAATCTCAATTTCGCGACAATTTCCTCAACTTTTCCCGCATTCTTCAATGCACCAAGCTGCACAACAAAAGCTTTGCCTTGTGGTGCTTGCACATCAGACTTAGGTTCTGGTTTCGGTTCAGGTTTTGGTTGAGGCTTAGGCTCAGGTTTTGGCTGCGGTTTAGGTTCGGGTTTTGGTTCAGGCTTTTTCGGCGCTTCAGTGATAATGTTTGGTGAACCTTGAGCCGGTGATGTCGCTACCTGTTGTTGCTCCGCCTGTTTTTGCTCAGAAATAGCCTCAGACAACATGGCTTCTGAATTCACACCGGAAGTGACTGTTTGTGTTAATGGTGCAATCGCTTCAATATCTTGCTCATCGCCAGGTTTAGGAATAATCGGAATGGCTGCAAATTCACTCTCATTGTATTTTTTATCCCCATCTAATAAAGCTGGCAATATAATGATCCCGGCTGCAACAAGAACTATGGCACCGACTAAACGATTCTGAAATTTACTCGCCACCGATATTATCCTTCTGTTTTTCTAACAACATCATGACATGGGCTACAGTATGAAATGAACCACACACAACAATAACATCATTGCTAGTTGCATCACGGCAAGCTTGTTCCCAAGCTGCATCTACTGAATCAAAGACTTGTGGTGATCCTAAATACTGGCTTAATTGGGATGCTGGTGCGCCACGAAACTCGGTTAATGGTGCAACATACCAGTCCGTTATTTGCTCAGATAAACACGCAAGTGTTCCTTGTATGTCTTTATCGCCTAACATACCAATCACAGCGCGAATACGTCGACCTTCAACCTGCGGCAATTGGCTTAAACGCATTGCTAAATAAGCCGCAGCATGTGGATTATGGGCAACATCTAAGATTGTTAATGGTTTTTCAGCAATAATTTGAAAACGCCCAGGTAACTGTGCAAATTTCAATCCATCAACAATTGCTTTATCAGTGATATATTGTGCTAATTTGCTATCAAGCTCTTTTAAACAACAAATTACCGCAAGAGCAGTAGCTGCGTTTGCTAATGGCACATTCGGTAATGGCAGGTTGAACCATTCACCTTTTGAACTTTGCCATGACCAACTTTTATTTTGTTCGTCGAATGTCCAATCTTTGCCACGCTGGAATAAAATAGTCCCTATCTTTTGCGAATATTCGCCAATCGAAAGCGGCATATCAGGCTCGCCAACTACGCCATAACGACCACTACGGAATATTCCTGCTTTCTCAAAACCAATATGTTCCCTATCCGACCCTAACCAATCTGTGTGATCGATAGCAATACTGGTTATTGCGCTGATATCTGCATCAACAACATTTGTCGCATCAAGGCGTCCACCTAAACCAACTTCAAGAATAACAACATCTAAGTCGGCTTGTTTGAACAACTTTAATGCCGCCAAAGTGCCATATTCAAAATAGGTCAGAGAAACATCACCGCGCTGCACTTCTATATCAGCGAAGACTTGGCAAAAACTTGATTCAGGAAGCTCTTGGCCTTGAATTCTTACGCGTTCTGTATAACGAATAAGATGTGGAGAACTATACACACCGACTTTTAATCCAGCCGCCATTAGAATGGATTCAAGTGTGTGGCAGGTTGTTCCTTTGCCATTTGTCCCTGTAACAGTGATCACTCTTGGTGCTGGCTGTAACAGTGCCATTTGGCGAGCAACTTTCCCGACTCGCTCTAACCCCATATCAATATTTTGGCTATGTAGGTCAGTGAGATAAGAAAGCCAAGTCTCCAAAGGAGACTCAGCATTAGGGATTGTGGATGGATTACTCATCATCTTTTTTATGCTTAGCAGACCCTTTATTGATTTCAGACTCATCAATATCAATTTCATCTTCAGTGATATCAATTTTTACGTCTTCTTCAACTTCAGGTATAACTGCTGTTGTTTCAAAACTAGGTTGGTTAGTCAACATCGCTAGGATATCAGCGAGCTTATCGCGCATTTCTGGGCGACGTACAATCATGTCGATTGCACCTTTTTCTAACAAAAACTCACTACGTTGGAAACCTTGAGGGAGTTTTTCTCTTACTGTTTGCTCAATAACGCGTGGACCCGCAAAGCCAATCAATGCTTTCGGTTCTGCAACATTAATGTCACCTAGCATTGCTAAACTTGCCGAAACGCCTCCCATAGTAGGGTCAGTCAAGACAGAAATGTAAGGTAAACCACGTTCTTGCATCTTCGCCAATGCTGCACTGGTTTTTGCCATCTGCATCAATGAAAGCAGTGCTTCTTGCATACGCGCACCACCACTCGATGAGAAACACACTAACGGGCAGTTATCTTCTAAAGCTTGTTCTACTGCACGGACAAAACGCGCACCCACAACGGATGCCATAGAACCGCCCATAAAGGAGAATTCAAATGCTGCAGCAACAACTGGCATACCTTTCAATGTGCCTTTCATTACAACAATAGCTTCTTTCTCTCCGGTCTCTTTTTGAGCCGCAGAAATTCTATCTTTGTATTTTTTTGAATCACGGAACTTGAGAATATCTTTTGGTTCAAGTTCACTACCTAATTCGCTTGTAGAATTTTCATCTAAGAAAGTTTCAAGGCGCTGGCGTGCATGAATACGCATGTGATGATCACATTTAGGGCAAACCTCTAGGTTACGCTCTAGTTCCGCGCCATATAATACTTGTCCACAACTATCGCACTTCGTCCACACTCCTTCTGGAATGTTAGCTTTATGTGATTGGGTCAAGTTTCCTTTCTTTAGTATTTTTTCAATCCAGCTCATTAATGGACCTTTTCGTCTGATTGATTTCTGGTTAACACCAGTATGTAATTTTGTGTCATTAAACCACAATGATATCTCACTGTGGATAAAAACTTTTTCATCTGTTATGCATTGTCAACTTTTGAGTCAACGACCTTTTTTTCTTTGGCTGCTGCACGACGATGGCGAATCACTTCGATGACGCCCGGAAGTATTGAAATAAAGATAATTGCCACAATCAATAATTTCAAATTCTTTTGTACAAACGGCAAATCACCGAACAGATATCCTGCATAGGTAAATAACAGTACCCATAATAATGCACCGAGTACATTATAAAAGGCAAAATGACGATAAGACATTTTGCCCATTCCTGCAACGAATGGGGCGAAAGTTCGGACAATCGGAACAAATCGAGCAAGAATTATTGCTTTTCCGCCGTGTTTTTCATAAAAAACATGTGTTTTTTCTAAATAAGAACGACGGAAAATTTTTGAATCTGGATTTTTGAACAATTTATCGCCAAATACGCGACCAATGGTGTAGTTAACTGCATCGCCAATAATTGCGGCTATAATCATTAACGCAACCATCAAATGAACATTTAAATCATTGCTTTCTAAGGCTGAAATAGCACCGGCGACAAACAAAAGAGAATCACCCGGTAAAAAAGGCGTCACCACTAAACCTGTTTCGCAAAACAAGATTAGAAATAAGATACCGTATACCCAAATTCCATATTCGGCCACTAGTTCTGCTAGATGGACATCAATATGTAAAATAAAATCGATGATAAAACTAATGAACTCCATAAATGCCCTCAATTGTTAATCGCATCCTTGCTATACCTTTTATAGGTTAAATCACTTTTTTGTCGTGATTTAAATTGCTTGTGTAGAATTCAATTCATCTGCTAGAAACAATGGCCCTAGCACATGGGTTGGTAAAGCAAATATTTCAGGGTAATCAACAGAGACTAAATACAGCCCTTCTGCTTTTGCTGTTGCAGCCGCTTTGGTTCTATCCTTAAGTGCCAATAATTCTGCCATCCAATTGATATCTTGATTACCACAACCAATTTCCAGCAAACTTCCAACAATATTGCGCACCATATGATGAACAAAAGCATTCGCTTTAATATCCACAACAACATAATTTCCATGACGCGTGACATTAATATGCATCACATTACGCCAAGGTGTACGTGACTGGCACTGCACAGCCCTAAACGAGGTAAAATCGTTTTCTCCCAATAGCGCTTGTGCTGCTACTTGCATTTTATTCTCATCTAACGGGTAATGAAAATGCGTAACACCGTTTGATAAAATTGCAGGGCGATACCGATGATTAAAAATAATGTAACGGTAACGACGCGCAGTAGCACTAAACCTAGCATGAAACTCATTATCAACTGGTTGGCACCAACGTACAGCAATATCCTCAGGTAAATGGGTATTCACTCCCATTGTCCAAGCAGCTTCTTTGCGTTGAGCTGTGGTTTCAAAATGAACAACCTGCCCTGTCGCATGAACGCCAGCATCAGTACGGCCTGCACAAAAGACGCTAACGGGATGGTTAGCGACTTTTGATAAAGCTTCTTCTAAACAGCCTTGTACACTTTTTACTTCTTGTTGGCGTTGCCAACCGTAATAACGGCTACCGTTATATTCGATGCCAAGCGCAATGCGTGACAATCGTTCTGGCTCAGACATTAGTAAAACAGCTCCTGTGCTAATTTTTCAGCTGTTTCAACTGCCATTAACGCACCACCGAATCGCACATTATCTGCGACAGACCAGAATTGAATAATTTCGGGAATACCATAATCATTACGGATACAGCCGACACTCAAAAATTCATTACCTGAAGCTTCTGTGACTTGTGTTGGATAATCACCCTCTTCTGAGACCTGAATATCGTCAAAACGTTCAAGTTCATCACGCGCTTCTTCTGCACCAATTGGACGCAATGTCTCAAGGTAAACAACTTGCGCATTTCCATAAAATACAGGTGATTGAATAAAGCTAACAGCAATGGGTAAGCCTTCATCTTGTGTCACCTTACGAACTTGCTCAATTAAACGGCGCTCTTGACGCACACTGCCTTCCATATCTGCCAATAATGGCAACATATTAAAAGCTAACTGCTTACTGAACATCCCTTCTTCAGCAGGAACTCCGTTTAATAAACGTGCGCTTTGACCAGCCAGTTCATCTACTGCGGCTTTACCATGAGCAGAAACTGATAACATATTAGTTAAGGTAATGCGGCCTAATCCAGCAGCATCTACTAATGGTTTAATTGCACTGAGTAATTGGCTTACATAACTATCAGCCAAAGCAATAATATTGCGGTTGCGATAATCAGCTAAAACATGTGGGTTAACATTTGGCACAATTAGCGGCACATCAGGTTCTAGAGCAAAAACACCACTATTATCAATGACAATACAACCATCTTGTGCTGCGCGTTCTGCATATTCCAGACTTGCCGTTTCACCAGCTGCAAAAAAAGCAATTTGAGCCTGTGACCAATCAAAATCAACAGCATCTTCAACTTGGTAACTTTTACCATTAAAGCGAATGACTTCACCTGCACTGCGCTCACTTGCAAGTAAATATAATTCACCAACCGGAAATTCACGTTCTTGTAATAGTGCTAAAATAGCTTCACCGACTGAGCCGGTAGCGCCTAATAACGCAATATTCCAACCTTCCGTCATTGCTGTTTCTCCAAAAATAAATGATCAATGAGGCGGCTTGCTACTCATCGAATAAATAATTCATTGATATTATTTAATTAAATACGCATTAAAACCCAATGCATTCAGTTGCTCAGCAACTTGGGCATCATCACAATGAACAGTCAGTGATGACCACTCACGACGCTCTTGGTAATGCTTACGTAGTTTGTCAAATTCCCCCTGAATTGCGGCAACTTGGCGTAATAACGCATCATCTCGGCGCACATCATACACCAGATGAACTAGCCTTTTGAGTAGGCTTTGCGATACTTTACCACGAATAGTAATTTCGCTAATTTCAGGGCTTGGTAATAAGGAAGAGAGTGCAATGTTGTCCGGGCGCCCTAAGAATTGACAATACGCCTCATAAACTTGTGTTGTACCACGCGCTTTTCCTTCTAAGGTATAACCTGCAATATGCGGTGTACCAATATCAACTCGCGCCAATAATTGAGTATCCAGATTAGGTTCTGGCTCCCAAACATCTAAAACAACATGCAATTTTTTATTTTGGTTTAATAATGCAAGCAAGGCTTGGTTATCAATAACTTCACCACGGCTGGCATTAATTAGAATGGTTCCATCGCGTAAATTAGCCAGTCGCGTCTCATCCATTAAATGAAATGTTTTATCCACACCATCCATATTCAGTGGCGTATGAAAGGTCAGCACATCAGCGTCAGATAATAGCGTTTCTATTGGTAGGAAATCGCCTTTATCACCTTTTGCTGCACGCGGCGGATCACAAAGAAGCGTTTTCACTCCCCAAGCCGTTAACCTATCAGCTAAACGCCCACCGACATTACCAACACCAATAATACCGACTGTTTTATCACGTAAATCAAAATTATCACGTTCAGCTAGCATCAAAAGTGCTGAAAAAACATATTCGACAACCGCGATTGCATTACAGCCTGGCGCAGAGGAAAAACCAATATTTGCTTTAGAAAGCCAATTTGTATCAACGTGGTCAAAGCCAGCTGTTGCCGTTCCCACAAATTTTACAGGTGTTTTGCTCAATAATGATTCGTTAACTTTCGTAATTGAACGAACCATCAGAGCATCTGCATCGAGGAGTTCAACCTCTGGCACTGGGCGTCCAGATACCGCCTTAACATTTCCCAACTTGCTAAATAGCTGCTGGGCATAAGGCATATTTTCATCAACCAGAATTTTCACTTAGCTTGTCCTAATATTGTTTTCTATTATCAGCTTTTTGTATGATCCAGCCGACTAATTACGCTTTAGAATACGGGTTATTTTGCCACGTTCTGACGCTATTTCCTATGCGTGATTATGAGTTAAATCATTATAAAGCTACCCTAAAAATATTTTTAGAGTACAGAATAGAAACAATATTACTTAGAGCGAAAACGGTCAGGTGTCATACCAGAAACTTGCTGGAACATGGCAATAAATGCTGATGCTGAACTATATCCCACATCATATGCCACTTCGTGAACACTTTTCCCTTTTTCCAAAGCAGAAACTGCATGTAGATAACGTAAACGTTGACGCCATTCACTGAACGACATACCAAGTTCCTGCTGGCAACGGCGTGATAATGTGCGCTCAGAGGTATAGCTGCGTGTTGCCCATTGAGCTAATGTTGAATTATCAGCTGGATCTTTTTGTAATGAAGTCAGAATTGGTGATAAAAATTTATCTTTTGTGGTTGGTAAGTAAGTATCTTGGCAAGGAGATAAGGTAAATTGATCGACTAATACACTTGCTAAACGTTTATCCTCTTCTGTTTTAGGCTCAACAATACCTCGCTGGTAAAGATCAGTCATAATCGTTTTGAAGATAGAGCTCAAACGAACAACACATGGTTTTTGAGTCAACCTTTCATTAAGTTTTTGTGAAAAGTCAATAATCTGAAATTTCACGCTCTCTTTATTAAAACTGGAATGTAATACATTCGCTGGTATCCAGATACAAAATTCTGGCGGCGCAAGATAATGTTTTCCCCCAACTTCCATCTCCATAATGCCACATGCGACATAAAGCAATTGCCCAAAAGAATGAGTATGTGATTTATATTCGGTCTGTGTATCTATCTGCGTATAACGCAATGCAATAAATTCTGGTTCAATAATATTACATTCATTTATATGCAATACTGGTGAATCTTTGTGCTTGATCATATATCTTGTCTGAAAACCGTTATCGAATGTCTGATTATCAGTATATATAAAAAATCTGACAACTGTATACTACTGTCATTCGTGTCAGAGGAAGTTTTTAATGAAAAATTTATTATTTCCGCTTATTGCGGTTTTACTGTGGTCTATCAATGCTATCGTCAATAAAGCTGCTGCAACAGCAATAGATCCGGCAGCAATCTCATTTTATCGTTGGGCCTTAGCATTACTGGTTATGTCACCTTTTGTTCTTCGTTCTGTGCTAAAAAATCAACATATCATCAAAAAACATTGGTGGCAGCTCGCTATTTTAGGCGCATTAGGAATGATGATTTATCAAAGTTTAGCTTATTATGCCGCACATAGCGTTAGTGCAACATTCATGGGAATTATGAACTCATTAATTCCATTGCTAACAGTTGTAATCAGTATTTTTGTATTACGCGTTATTCCTACTCTTGGAATTGTTCTCGGGACATTTTTATCTTTAATCGGGCTAGTTTGGTTAGTCAGCCAAGGTAACCCTGCCAATTTATTTACTCAAGGCTTAGGCTCTGGTGAATTATTAATGTTAGTTGCTTCCGCGGCTTATGCATTATATGGCGTATTAACCAAACGTTGGGGAATACCACTTTCAAGTTGGGATTCACTTTATGTGCAGATATTCTTTGGCGTGATTTTATTATTACCTAACTTTTTACTTGCTGATGATGTTACGCTGACTAAAAATAATATTGGTCTTGTTATATTCGCCGGTATTGCAGCATCAATTATTGCGCCAGCATTATGGATACAAGGTGTCATACGTTTAGGCGCTAATACAACATCTATTTTTATGAACTTAGCCCCCGTATTTACCGCTATCATCGCTATATTTGCACTTGGCGAAGAATTAAAAAGTTATCATTTAATCGGTGGTGGTGTTGTCCTAATTGGTGTTATGTTAGCTCAACAATTACGAACACCATTAACTGAGCTATTTAAAAATAAAAAAAGAAATTCACAGAAAAAAGATTGCTTAAACGATAACAGCCAGTAAAATTAACCCTCAAGCAATGCAATGTCGTAATTCATATGCCCCACACTAGTGGGGCTATGTTTTTTTAATATTCACAACTTTCTTTATCATCCTGAATTTTTTAATCGCCTCATCCAACAAAAAATCTTTTAGTTCCTCTTTAATTTCACCAATTATTTCCTGAGTGGGAACCTGAAGGCTATCAGCTTATCGATAGGAAAAAATAAAGGCAATATATTTAGCGCCTTATTGTATTAACTCAAAATCAAATTGACTCTTATTATTTCTTTATTTTGAATGAAATTAATCTTTCATCTAATAAATTAACCGGTTTACCATTAATTAATGCTGTTGCTGACACAATCTTCGTCTGCATCTTATAGGTGTTACAACCTCTTTCGTCATAGATAGGCACTAATTGAGCGTTTTCATAATCTCTTCCACCATTTTCCTTTTTATTTAAACTATTAAACCCAAAAGGAGGAAAGGCAACCGTCTGTTCCTGTATAAACGGCTCATCATCAGAATGATCTTCTGTGATTATTTGAACTTTGACACGCAAATTTTCAACTGGAATATTTTTATAACTAAAAATACCAAAAGATAATTCACACTTAGTTAAAGCACTACTATCACCGCTAAATGTCGAAATCCGCTGCATAACCAGTTTTGGTAGTTCATTCTTAAGGTCATCACGCATTTTTTTATCTGATTGACAAAGCGCTATATATTTAGAACGCGAAAAATTTTCACTAAACCCGTAATATGATTTTTCATAATAGTCAGCTGCTTTATTACAATCTGTTGAAACGGATTGTCCATTATAATAAAACTGGCTTAAATATTTTGAAGCTTCCGTCGGATTGTAATCTTTAACACTTTCAAATAAAGATAATGCTTTTTTATAATCAACTTCAGTAAGTACACCTTTGTAATATATTTTAGCTAGATTCATTGGTGCATCATTGTCACCGGACGCTATCGCTTTTTTATACCATTCAATGGCTTTTTGTGGATCTTGTTTTATTCCCCAATCACCTTTTTCATATAAATGTGCGACAATATTTTGAGAGCTTGGATCACCTAATTCAGCGGCTTTTCGAAACCATTTTAAAGCCTCAATATCTTTTTCATTACTTTCTAATGCTGAATATCTAAAATTATATAAATGCCCAACTTGGAAGTTAAGCCTTGCATCTTTTTCGTTCTCAATTGCCCATACTTTCGCTAAATGTAAGGTATCTTGCTTACTAAACCCCATACGAGTAAACATTAATTGTGTTTGCGCATCCCCAGTCGATAACCATCTAGATAAATTCTCAATAAAATTAGCACGAAGATCGGGATTGGTTTCTGCCTCTACTTTTGCATCATACAATTCAATACTTAAATTATTTGCTATCTCAAGTGGGATATCATTCTTATTTATCTTTTCAGCAAATTGAGCTGCTTTTTTGCTATTTTTATCAATTCCAATGCCATATTGATAAAAATACCAAGCATTACCGCAACCATAGTCACCGCCGAGATCACAAGATTGCTGATAATACGCTAGCGCCTTGTTAATATCTTTTGGCGTATTAATCCCATGCTCATAAATAAAACCTAAAGTGCTTAACGCATGTGGATTACCTTCTTTTGCATATAAATCAAATACAGCCTTTGTGGTCATATCACCATTTTCATATCGAGTTAATAATGTTTCTATTGGCGTATTTGATTCAGCATGTGCTCCATTGGAAAGAGCAAATAATGTAGACAGCAATACAAATTTAATGTGTTTTTTATTCATTATAAATACCAATTAATTAATAACCTGCCACTCATCATTGACTAATACTAACGTTTTTGTTTTTGGCTGTTGATTAGTAATACTCTTTTGTAGTGCAGGGAAAGCCTCTACGATTGGTTCATCTTTTACCCACGGAGCTATATTTATCACTTGATATGAAAAAGTGATTTCTACTTCGTCAATAACTTCATCTTTCGTTCTATTTTCAATAGGAGGATCTATAGAAATAATTTTATCTATTTTATAATTTCCTGCACAAAATGAACGTCTTCCTTTATTCACTAAATACTTATTACCCTCATCCGTTAGGCTGTAACGATATCCATTAGGCTCACCAACTTCATTTTTAATTGGCTCTTTATTTAATAGCCCGACAGATTCCAATGCATTGTAATAATTCATATATTTCTGATACGTTGCCTTTACTTCTTCTGCAGGAAGAAACAAACCCGTTTTACTGAGATCGATTACCGCGGGGAAAGGTTTATCGGTATCTTTAGGAACAGGAGTAGGAATAAGACAAACATCTTCGTAATAATGTTCTAATACGCTTTTTAAATTACTTTCACTTAATTCATTGCTAGCTTGATCACAACCAGTAAGTATATATCCACTCATTAAGAAGCATGTAAAACCTAATAACTTATTCTTATTCATAATATAAATTTTTATCTAATGTTATTAATGAAGTTAACTTTTGTTATTAGGATACTCTGTAAGAATAACTAACTCTACAAAATTAAGTCTATTTTATAAAACTCAACATTTTATTAACGAATTAATCTTGATATGACAATTAAATATTGATGGTGAAATCTAAAAGAGATGATGGGAATTTAGAAAGAATAATAAAATAGAATTGAAAGTATTATCAGATTAGCGATAGAAAATGCCGCCCTCAATAAATTGCGGGCGGCATCAAATTATGCTTTGTATTTACTCATGACCAAAGTCGCATTTGTACCACCGAAGCCGAAGCTATTCGACATAACGGTATCTAATGCCTGTTCAGTCGTTTCTGTGATGATTTTCAAACCTGCTGCTTTTTCATCAAGATTTTCAATATTAATGCTTGGTGCAATAAAACCATGCTCTAACATCAGCAAGCTATAAATTGCTTCATGAACACCAGCAGCACCTAATGAGTGACCACTCATTGCTTTAGTTGCAGAGATAGCCGGAGAATTATGACCAAACACTTCTTGGATAGCTTCTAATTCTTTGGTATCACCAACAGGTGTTGATGTGCCATGAGTATTGATATAATCAATTTTATCAATACCTTGCATTGCCATTTGCATACAACGCACTGCGCCTTCACCTGATGGTGCGACCATGTCTGCGCCATCGGAAGTTGCACCGTAACCCACGATTTCAGCGTAGATATGTGCGCCACGTGCTAATGCATGTTCTAGCTCTTCAACAACAACAATACCGCCGCCGCCAGCGATAACAAAGCCATCGCGACCATTATCATAAGTTCTTGATGCTTTACTTGGTGTGTCATTGTATTTTGTTGACAATGCACCCATTGCATCAAATTCACAACTCATTTCCCAACTCAGTTCTTCACCACCGCCCGCAAATACAACATCTTGTTTGCCTAGTTGGATAAGTTCTACTGCGTGACCGATACAGTGTGCTGATGTTGAGCAAGCTGAACTCATTGAATAGTTCACACCTTTAATTTTAAAAGGAGTTGCTAGGCAAGCTGAAATACCAGATCCCATTGCGCGAGTAACCATATATGGACCAACGCCACGCAAACCTTTAGCTCGCATACCATCAGAACCCGCAACTTGGTTACGTGGTGAACCGCCACCCGATCCCACAACTAAACCGGTACGAATGTTTGAAATTTGTTCATCAGTTAAACCGGAATCACTAATTGCCTGTTCCATTGCAAGATATGCATATACGGAACAATCACTCATGAAACGGCGGATCTTACGGTCAATCAGACCTTCAGTATCCAATTTAACATTACCCCAGACGTGGCTACGCAGCCCCGCCTCTTTAAATTCTTCTGAAAAAGTGATCCCTGAACGACCTTCTTTCAAAGAGGCCAATACTTCTTCTTGGTTGTTACCGATGCTAGAAACAATTCCTAGACCAGTGATGACCGCACGCTTCATTCATTACCTCTTGGCTTTAATTTGTAATTGCCGGATTATGACCAACACTTTAGCTTACACTTGTACGCTGAACAAGTCCGATCAGGGTAAATATTTGTATTTTTTTCTTTCGTTATGCGGTTAGATTTTTGTTTGAAGCTAGCCTTACAGGTTATTGCGCGTTAAAATTCAGCTATTATTTCGCAAATCACAGGCGTAACTCGTGAAAAAATCAGTTATTCAAACCGCTCATCTTAGCTGGAGCGATGATGGTATTCCCACTTCAACCCAATTTGATGACGTCTATTTTTCTGACCAAGGTGGGCTAGAAGAAACGCGTCATGTTTTTTTGCAAGGAAACCAATTCCCAGCACGCTTTGAAAACCACCCCTTTGAAACGTGTATTATTGCTGAAACGGGCTTTGGGACTGGGTTAAACTTCCTCACCTTATGCCAATGTTTTGAGCAATTTAAACTAGCTCATCCCCAAGCAAAACTTCAACGTTTACATTATATCAGCTTTGAAAAATACCCTTTAAGCCTAGAAGACCTAAAAGCTGCTCATCGCCGTTGGCCAGAGCTTAGCCGGCTATCAGAAATGCTTTGTGAACAATGGCCATTACCTTTAGCTGGTAACCATCGAATTATATTAAAAAATGGCAATATCATACTGGATTTATGGTTTGGTGACGTAAATGAGCTATTACCTCTACTTAATAGCAATCTAAACAATAAGATAGATGCTTGGTTTTTGGATGGATTTGCACCGTCTAAAAATCCGCAAATGTGGAGCGAACAACTGTTCACTGCAATGGCAAAATATGCGCGTAAAGGAGGGACATTTGCGACCTTCACGGCAGCAGGTTTTGTCAAACGTGGTTTGCGACAAGTTGGCTTTACCATCAAAAAAGTAAAAGGTTTTGGTCGTAAACGGGAAATGTTGACAGGAATTTTAGAACAAAAAGATGACATTAAGATGACACCTTGGTTTTATCGACATTCAGCTAATAACCCGAAAGATATTGCAATTATTGGTGGCGGGTTAGCAAGTTTAGTCACAGCTTACGCCCTAACCCAACGTGGCGCTCATGTTACGATTTATTGTAAAGATAAACAGATTGCTCAAAATGCCTCTGGTAATCGCCAAGGTGCTGTTTATCCTCTACTTAATGGGCGAGATGATCCACTAGAACGTTTTTTTGTTAGTGCTTTCCCCTATGCAAGACGTTTTTATGACCAACTGCAACATTCAGGTTTACAATTTGATTGTGCTTGGTGTGGCGTATCAGAACTTGCTTACCATGATAGAAGCCAGCGAAAAATTAGTGCCATGTTGCAAACTCAATGGCCAGAAGGTTTTGCAGTCGGTAAAACTCGGGAACAATTGAGTCAGATAGCGGGTCTTGATATCAATCATGATGGCATTCACTATTCTGATGGTGGCTGGTTATCGCCAGCGCAATTATGTGAAAACTTGGTTCATAAACTAAAAGAACATCACGTTAATTTTTGTTTTGAACACAATATCACTCATTTAGAAAACACACCGTCAGGTTGGCAACTTGAGGCGACAGTTACAGTTAAAGAAGGACAGCAAACCTTTTTACATCAAACCGTTATTGTTGCTAATGGACATTTGCTAAATCAGTTTTTACAAACACAGCCACTTCCTATTACGCCTGTAAAAGGACAAGTTAGCCATATTCCTAGTAACCCTGAATTGAAGCAGCTTAATAATGTGCTGTGCTATGAGGGTTATCTCACGCCAATAAACCCCAATAACCAACAACATTGCATTGGTGCTAGCTATCATCGTAATCAGCTTGATTTTGCATATAGTGAAGCTGACCAAAAAGAAAATAAGCAAAAATTAGTCAATAGCTTACCGGATGTTGATTGGCCTCAAACGATTGATATATCTACTCATCAAGCTCGTCAGGGCATTCGTTGCGTTATTCGCGACCACATGCCACTTGTCGGCAATATTCCTGATTTCGCTCGTTTAATGGAATGCTACGAAAATCTTGAAGTCAAAATTGAACAAAATGTGGATATTGAATTAGCGCCAAGCTATGAGAATTTATTTGTTATGGGCGCATTGGGTTCCCGAGGGCTTTCAACGGCACCATTATGTGGTGAATTATTAGCTGCACAAATATTTGCAGAACCATTACCTTTAGATGATGAAACATTAGCCGCCCTGCACCCTAACCGTTTTTGGGTAAGAAAATTACTCAAAGGACGTGAAGTGAAAAATGAATCTTCAATAATGAGAGAAAATACAAAGTAATCCTAGCAATCTAAACATTTTCAATGGTGTTTAGATTGCTAAAAGCATTTTCACAAAGCTAATAATAGATTAATAATCAATCTATTATTACACTGTAACCGAGATCACCATGGCACAACGATCTTGCGCATTAAACCCTGCTTCCACTTCTTCTTGTAAAATAGATTTTAGTTCTTCCGATAAATCGGACTCACCCAGTAATCTAAAACCTAGGCGTTGATAATAAGGTGCATTCCAAGGTATATCTCGAAATGTGGTTAAACTCACAAAAGGGATCCCTTGTTCTTGAGCATAAGCAAGAATATGCTGAATGAGTTGCTTTCCTATCCCTTTTCCTTGCCATATATGGCAAACGGACACTTCATTAATATGTAAACTATTTTCTAATTTTTGAGTATTAATAAAGCCTATTGGCAAATCGTCATTATCAACCGCAACCCATTCCATTTGCTGTTGCACATATTCAATATGATCTTGCTCTGATTGTACATCACCCTCTGCAATCCAATTAAATTGTGGATGACCACGAAAACTTTGAGCTGCGGAAGCTTCTATTACAGGTAATTTATTAACATCTTTTATATTCGCTTGGCGAATAACAAACATAACCTTCCCTTATACAAAAAGAGGGTTTCCCCTCTTTTCAATGATAAAAAATGAAAATAGTCTTTCAACAAATAAAACTGCAATTAACGCACATCGTCCAATAATGTTTTCCACATATTGAGGACAAGAATTTGGTCAGGTGGTGTTAATTCGCCACCTTTAATGGCTTGTTGAATACTTTGTTCGACGCGTTGATATAAAGCATCTGCGCTGACTTCATTTTCTTCTTCTAATTCTGCTACAGCAAGGGTTAAATGCCCACGTAAATAGCCACCCGCAAATAACTCATCATCACTTGCGTGTTCAACCATATCATCAATTTTTGTCAGTATGCGTGTTTCAAAATCCGCAAGCATGCTTAATCCTTACTGTTGTTAATGTATTATTTGGCAAAAAGATCTTCCGGATAAGGGAAATCTTTCGCACTAAGTGGAGGCGTATTGTAAAACGATTGTAACGCGTTAACAAAGCGTAATGGTCTTTCTGGAATACCATTGGCTAAATATTCCATAACTTGTGCATGCACTTTTCGTTGAAATGCAATACGATCAGGCTCAAAACTGCCTTCCAAGTTATCGCAACTCACATTGAAAGGGATACCAACTGCGGCACAAAATAGCCAATCAAATGCTTGAGGCTTTATCTCTACAACTTCAAAATCGCATTGCGTTTTTTCATCTCGACCATCAGGACAATACCAATAGCCATAATCAACTTGTTGACGCCGAGCAGCTCCCGCAATACACCAATGAGAAATTTCATGTAATGCGCTGGTAAAAAAACCATGAGCAAAAACAATACGGTTGTACGGAGTTTCGTCGTCAGCAGGAAGATAAATAGGTTCATCCTCTCCCTTAACAAGTTTTGTGTTGTACTCTTCGCCAAAGCACTCTTCAAAAATATCAATAAGTTGCTGATAATGATGTTTAGTCATGAAAATTTAAATCATCTTAAAATAATGAAATAACCCAAGCCTTGATAGCATCACCATGGTTATCATGAAGTAATTTAATACTCATTAATAAAGAGATAACGACAATCATTGGTCGGATCAGCTTTTGTCCTTTAGTTAACACTAACCTAGCACCCAGTCTCGCGCCAACCATTTGGCCGATAAGCATAACAAAGCCTAATGTCCAAAGAACATGACCTCCGATAATAAAAAAGACTAAAGAGCCAAGATTCGAGGCAAAATTAAGCAATTTTGCATGGGCAGTCGCTTTAGCAAGGTTATAGCCTAATAACAAAACATAACCTAACGCCATGAATGAGCCAGTCCCCGGACCAAATGCCCCATCATAAAAACCCATTCCCAGCCCAATGGTCATACCAAATACTGGCATGCTTACCCGCTGATGGCGATCTTCTATACCAATTGAAGGTGTTAATAGAAAATAGAGACCAACAAAGATAATCATCATCGGTAATAACTGTTTCAGAAAATCAGTGCTAATCATCTGGATCAGAATAGCACCTAACATCGAACCAAAAACAGTCATGATGAAAGGGAATCTTTGCTCTCGTAAACTAATTGCCTTTCGTTTTACAAAATAGAGCGTCGAGGAAAAAGAACCACCAACTGCTTGTAATTTATTGGTTGCAAGCGCCTCTACAGGTGTAATACCCGCAGAGAGCAATGCCGGAATTGTCAATAAGCCACCACCACCTGCGATGGAATCAATAAAACCCGCAAAAAGCGCAACAAAAAACAGAAGTAAATAAACTTCAGGTGCAACGGCGGTCAGCCAATCCATTTTTTAATCCAGAAACCAGAATTAGAGGGGATAGATATATACGATATCTTGCCTAGATGCTTTGTTTAAGGAGGCGACATCTAAACCTTCGTCATGCATATAAATAACAGAATGCATTGGGAAGACAATAAGATTAGTCTCCCCAATGAGTTAATATGACTTATACAAAAGGCTTCATTGTCGGAATGACATCAGCACACTGCCCACGATGGCGTAAAAAATGATCCATTAAGACAATTGCCAACATAGCTTCTGCAATAGGAACAGCACGGATACCAACACAAGGATCATGGCGACCTTTGGTTATCATCTCAACTTCTTCACCATGCCGATTTAATGTTTTACCGGAAACCGTAATACTGGAGGTAGGTTTCATTGCAATATGGGCAATAATAGGCTGACTACTGCTAATTCCCCCTAAAATACCGCCAGCATGATTTGAGGTAAATCTAGCTTCCGTGATTTCATCACGATTTTCACTGCCTTTTAGGCTGATAACATCAAATCCATCACCAATTTCAACGCCTTTAACTGCATTAATGCTCATTAAAGCGTGAGCAATATCGGCATCCAAACGGTCAAAAACAGGTTCACCTAAACCTGCCGGAACATTTTCAGCGATGACAGTCACTTTAGCCCCGATAGAATCACCTTCTTTTTTAATCCACGCAATAATTCATCAAGTGCTTCTAATTTACTTGGATCAGGGCAGAAAAAAGGATTATCTTCAACAATTGACCAATCTTTGATATCACATTTCACAGAGCCCATTTGAGTTAGGCAACCACGAATAGTTATCCCAAACTTTTCATGCAGATATTTTTTAGCTATCGCACCAGCAGCCACACGCATGGCTGTTTCTCGGGCAGATGAACGACCACCACCGCGATAATCTCGCATACCATACTTTTGCTCATAGGTATAATCGGCATGCCCTGGTCTAAAGACATCTTTGATAGCACCATAATCTTGTGAGCGCTGGTCAGTATTTTCGATTAATAAGCCTATGCTAGTGCCTGTCGTCACGCCATTAAAAACACCCGAAAGAATTTTAACTTGGTCTGGTTCACGACGTGCCGTGGTGTAACGTGAAGTGCCTGGACGGCGGCGATCAAGATCACCTTGTAAATCAGCTTCTGTCAATTCCAGTCCTGGTGGAACACCATCAATAATGCAACCTAATGCTAAACCGTGTGATTCCCCAAATGTGGTAACACGAAATAATTGACCTATTGAATTTCCTGCCATAACCAATTCCTATATGAATTTTTTATTGTGATGTTGTGTGGAAAAGTTAAATTTTTTATATTCTAAACAATGTTAATCCATGTACTGTTGGAAATGGGCGCTATGCTCAACCAATTGCTCACGTGTTAACATAAAGACGCCATCACCACCAAATTCAAATTCTAACCAAATGAACGGAATTTCTGGGTATTGATCAATAAGATGAACCATACTATTGCCCACTTCGCAAATCAGTACACCTTCATCAGTAAGGAAACGCGGAGCATTAGCTAAAATACGGCGAACTAATTGAAGACCATCATTGCCAGCCGCAAGTGCTAATTCAGGCTCTACACGGAATTCCTCTGGTAAATCATCCATATCCTCAGCATCAACATAAGGTGGATTCGTCACTATTAAGTCATATTTAACTTCAGGCATGTCTCTAAACAGATCTGAACGAATTGGGATAACGCGGTGGGTTAATCCGTGATTTTCAATGTTCAGTTCAGTGACAGCCAGCACATCTGTAGAAATATCTACTGCATCAACTTCTGCCTCTGGAAATTCATAAGCACAAGCAATTGCAATACAGCCACTGCCAGTACACATATCCAATATGTTGTAAGGTTCATCAGCAAGTAACCCAACAAAGTGGTTATTGATAAGTTCACCAATTGGCGAACGCGGAATTAAAACGCGTTCATCGACATAAAATTCATGGCCGCAGAACCAAGAGCGGTTTGTCAGATAAGCAACTGGAATACGTTCATTGATACGGCGTAAAACACGCTCAATAATACGATGGCGCTCCGTTGGAGTTAGGCGTGAAGAGAGCAACTCATCAGGAATGTCGAGAGGTAAATATAGCGTTGGCAACACTAATTGCAGCGCCTCATCCCAAGCATTATCCGTGCCATGACCATAATAAACATCGGCAGCATTGAAGCGGCTCATTGTCCAGCGCAAAATGTCCTGAATGGTATGAAGCTCAGCGACAGCCTCATCAACGAAGATCTTTTCCAAGAAGGGTTTCTCCAGAGTGTATATCAAAAGGTTTTAAGTTTGCCATGAAGTGAAAGACAAATCAGCAGTTAATATCAGAAATATACAGGGATGATTCATTTTTGACGAGTCTAAAACAATAGAAATCATGGTTTGCAAGATAGAAAAATCCTTCATTATCTAAGTATAAATAATGAAGGATTAATATTAATGCTGATAAAGGATAATTTTTTTATTCTACCATTTCAGCTTCATAACGAGACTCAACCTTTTTAGTCGGCTTTTTCACCCATAATGTATAAGCCACTGACAGTATCACTAACCAAATAATACCGACATATAAAGCAATGCGTGTATCTTCAAAATAACCTAGCACACCAAAGATAAACAGCATAAAGATAATCGCGATGATTGGACCAACTGGCCAGAATGGAACAGGGAATTTTAGTTTACTCGCTTCTTCTTTAGTCATTTTTCTCCGCATAGCGACTTGCGAAACTAAAATCATCAACCACACCCAAATAGTTGCAAAAGTGGCAATTGACGCGATGACTAAGAATACTTTTTCAGGAATAAGGTAATTCAATACTACACCAACTAATAAAATGACTGACATTGCCAACACTGTCATCCATGGCACGCCATTTTTTGTTAATTTTGTGAATACTTTAGGTGCTTGCCCTTCATGTGCCATTCCATACATCATGCGCCCTGCACCAAAAATGTCACTATTAATTGCCGAAATAGCGGCTGTGATCACTACAACATTGAGAATATTCGCAGCCGATTGAATACCTAAACTATCAAAAATCTGCACAAATGGGCTGCCTTGTTGACCAATTTGGTTCCACGGATAGATACACATCAATACAAGTAATGTCAGCACATAGAATAGTAGGATACGAATAGGAACGGCATTTATTGCCCGTGGAATTGTCACTTCAGGATTTTTCGCTTCACTTGCAGTGATCCCAATAACTTCAATACCACCAAAGGCAAACATCACCACGGCAAATGATGCAATCACCCCTCCAACCCCATTTGGCATAAAGCCGCCATAGTCAAAGAGATTTGAAAGACCAACAGCATGATCAGAGACTTGACCAAAGCCAAACATCATGATTGCAGCGCCACCTAAAATCATGGCAATAATAGCGACAATTTTGATGATAGAGAGCCAAAACTCCATTTCGCCAAATACTTTCACATGACATAGGTTAATAGCACCAATAAAACAGATGATACTGAGAACCCAAATCCATTGTTCAACATCGGGGAACCAAAGTTTCATGTAGAAACCAAATGCAGTGACATCGGCTAAGCAGACAATCAACATTTCAAAAACATAAGTCCAACCTGCGAAAAAACCGGCTATTGGACCTAAATAGTGACTCGCATATTGAGAAAATGAGCCAGCAATAGGATTGTGAACTGCCATTTCTCCCAGTGCGCGCATGACCATGAAAACGGCAGCACCACCAATGATATAAGCAATTAAAACCGCAGGACCTGCCGTTTCAATTGCTTTAGCTGAACCATAAAAAAGACCTGTTCCAATTGCTGCCCCGAGGGCCATAAACCGGATATGACGCGCAGAAAGTCCACGCGTAAGTTTTGATGTGCTTTGCATGATTTATCCTTCATAATTATTGTAATGGTCGTGCAGATAAATACGATAAGCAGCCGAGTTATTACGGCTGCCTATTATTGCATGATTTATTAATTAGGAAATACAACCTGTTGAGTGAATAATTGAGATAGTTTGTGTTCGTTAATGAGATTAATCGCAGCTTCAATATCTGGTGCGAAATAACGGTCTTTATCGTAATAAGAGACTTTATCACGCAGAATTTTACGTGCAGTTTCTAACCTTTCACTTGATTTCAGCCCATCACGGAAATCAATACCTTGGCAAGCGGATAACCACTCGATAGCCAGAATTCCAGTAACGTTTTTCGCCATTTCCCACAAACGACGGCCTGCGGCTGGTGCCATAGAAACATGATCTTCTTGGTTTGCGGAAGTTGGTAAACTATCAACACTAGATGGATGTGCTAATGCTTTATTTTCGCTAGCTAATGCTGCCGCAGTCACTTGCGCAATCATAAAACCCGAATTCACCCCACCATTATTGACTAAAAATGGAGGTAACTGCGACATATGTGTATCCATTAATAACGCAATACGACGCTCTGATAACGCGCCTATTTCAGCTAATGCCAACGCAATATTATCAGAGGCCATTGCAATAGGTTCCGCATGGAAATTTCCACCAGAAATAATATCGCCATTATCGGTAAAGACTAATGGATTATCAGATACTGCATTTGATTCAATTAAAATCACGTCAGCAGCTTGACGAATTTGAGTTAAACACGCCCCCATAACTTGAGGCTGACAACGCAGTGAATACGGGTCTTGAACTTTAATACAATTTTCATGAGATTGAGCAAGTTCACTGGTAGGTGTCAATATTTCGCGGAATAATGCCGCGACATCAATTTGCCCTTTTTGGCCGCGAACTTCCTGCACTCGCGGATCAAAAGGTTTACGCGAACCCAAAGTTGCTTCTAAACTCAATGAACCGCAAACAATTCCTGTCAGCAGCAAATTCTCAGCTTCAAACAAGCCTTTTAAGGCAAAAGCGGTGGAAGCTTGAGTGCCATTTAATAACGCTAGCCCTTCTTTTGCTTCTAGTGTTAATGGTTTTAAGCCAGCTTTTTCCATCGCTGATTTAGCCGTTATCCATTTACCTTGATAACGCGCTTTACCTTCACCTAACAAAATCAAACTCATATGCGCTAAAGGTGCCAAGTCACCTGACGCCCCCACAGAACCTTTCGCAGGGATAAATGGATATATTTCATGATTAACTAATGAAATTAATGCTTCAATAACCTCTAATCTGATCCCAGAAAAACCGCGTGCTAAGCTATTGATTTTTAATACAATAATTAGGCGAACAAGCTCATCATCAAGCGGTTCACCAACACCAGCGGCATGAGACATCACAATAGAGCGTTGTAATGATTGCAAATCTTTTGTAGCAATGCGCGTATTAGCCAGTAAACCGAAACCTGTATTAATGCCGTAAGCTGTTTTATCTTCAGCAATAATTTGGTTTACCGTCATGACACTTTTTTCAATAGCGGCATGCGAGCGTTTATCAAGTTTAATGGTAATAGGATTAAACAGAACTGAACGCAAATCGTCGAGTGTCATTTTTCCTGGATGAATCGTTAACTTAGTCATTGCATTCACTCCTTAGCGCGCTTTCAGCATAGGTAAATTAAGGTTTTTTTCTTGCGCACATTTAATCGCAATATCATATCCAGCATCGGCATGACGCATAACACCTGTAGCAGGATCATTATGGAGCACTCGAGCAATACGTTCTGCAGCTTCATCTGTTCCATCACACACAATGACCACACCAGAGTGTTGTGAGAAGCCCATTCCCACACCACCGCCATGGTGTAATGAAACCCACGTTGCCCCACTCGCGGTATTGAGTAGTGCATTCAATAATGGCCAATCTGACACTGCATCTGAACCATCTTTCATTGCTTCTGTTTCGCGATTAGGACTTGCAACAGAGCCAGAATCTAAATGGTCGCGTCCAATAACAATTGGCGCTGATACCTCGCCTGTTCTAACCATTTCATTGAAAGCTAAACCTAATTTCGCACGATCACCTAACCCAACCCAGCAAATTCGTGCCGGTAAACCTTGGAAACTAATACGCTCACGTGCCATATCTAACCAATGATGTAGATGTTTATCATCAGGTAATAACTCTTTCACTTTGGCATCTGTTTTATAAATATCTTCCGGGTCACCTGATAACGCCACCCAACGGAAAGGCCCTATACCACGGCAAAAGAGAGGGCGAATATAGGCAGGAACAAATCCTGGAAAATCAAAGGCATTTTTAACACCCATTTCTAATGCCATTTGACGAATATTATTTCCGTAATCAAATGTAGGAATACCTTGTTTTTGGAATGCGAGCATTGCTTTTACATGCTCAGCCATAGATTGCTTAGCCGCTTTAGTCGTACCTTCTGGATCTTTCACACTACGCTCGCGGTACTCTTCCCAAGTCATGCCAATAGGTAAATAACCATTTAGTGGGTCATGGGCACTGGTTTGGTCAGTAACCATATCAGGACGCACACCACGCTTGACTAGCTCCGGTAGAACTTCTGCGGCATTTGCGCATAATGCAATAGAAACAGCTTTTCCTTCGGAAGTGTATTTTTTAATACGCGCTAGAGCATCATCAAGGTCGGTTGCTTGTTCATCAACATATTTCGTACGTAAACGAAAATCGATACGGCTTTGCTGGCATTCAATATTTAAAGAACATGCTCCCGCGAGTGTTGCAGCAAGTGGTTGTGCGCCGCCCATACCACCAAGACCCGCAGTAAGCACCCAGCGCCCCGTTAAATCATCATTAAAATGCTGGCGACCAGCCTCTACAAATGTTTCATAAGTGCCTTGCACAATGCCTTGACTACCAATGTAAATCCAGCTTCCGGCTGTCATCTGCCCATACATTGCCAGCCCTTTTGCATCCAATTCGTTAAAATGCTCCCAATTAGCCCAATGCGGAACAATGTTTGAGTTAGCGATTAATACGCGCGGTGCATTTTCATGCGTTTTAAAGACCCCAACAGGCTTACCTGATTGAATCAACAACGTTTCATCATTTTCTAAATTTTTGAGGCTTTCAACAATTTTGTCGTAACATTGCCAGTTACGTGCTGCTCGGCCAATTCCACCATATACCACCAATTCATGCGGATTTTCTGCAACATCAGGGTCTAAATTATTCATCAACATGCGTAATGGTGCTTCCGTTAACCAACTTTTCGCCTGTAAGGTATTGCCGCGCGCTGCTCTAATTTCACCATTTCTGTATTTATTATTTATCGTTGTCACATTCATACCCTCTTTATCTGTAAATCCATATTGACTGATAATGTCTTCCTATATGTATAGTTGTATATACATGCACAATCAATACCAAATTTAACATTAATTTTTGTCTGAAAATTTAATTAAATGACAATATTTATTTATTTTACAATACGATAAATGTATCTCCATTACTTTTTATGCCAATTTTTTGTTCGAGCTCTGCCAGCAAGATCACATTAATTTCACATTTAATTTACATGAAATAGGTTAATTAATGATATCTAAACTTGAATAAACGATTGTTTTATTCTCTTGATTAAAGCAAAACAGAGAATCAAAAGTTTGCATTACTCGCCATGACACATTTTCATTTAGTGCCTATTTGGCAAGCAATGTGATATTCAGAAGTGAAAGTCATCCCATTAATAAGGATCACTTATTCTAAGAAGTGAAATGCCCCTTTAATTTATAACGATTACCGGGGAAAAGGAGCTTTGTGCTGGTGACAACAAAAGATTGGGACCAAGTGCGACGTGAAATTAATAGGCATGCAGAGCCGACTGAGATAGTTAATAATTTGGCTGATCGCTCATCCGCTTCAACCGCCTCAACAATATGTTCACCTTCTGTCAATGGCGCAACTTTAGACAGGTAATCATGTGGGGTAATGTGCATAAAATCCTGCTGCAAATAGTCTGGTGCAGCTAAAGCATTCACATAGCGGTCTTCAATCTGTACTGCAATATTATTTTCATAATGCACAATGACAGAATGAAAAACTAATGTTTCAGGTAAAATATCTAACTCACGCGCTAAAGGAACGGAAGCAGAAACAGCCTCCAATTTGATAATTTTACAGCTATATTGATGATTTCTAGCAACAATTTCAGACTCAATGCTATGAATTTCAAAAAGTGCAGATTGTCCTTTCGGCTCAGCCACAAAAGTGCCAACGCCTTGTACACGGACAAGTAAACCTTCCGCAGTTAATTCCCTTAACGCGCGGTTAGCTGTCATACGGCTACAAGCAAACTGTTTGACAAGTTCCGCTTCAGATGGAATGCGATCATTTGCTTTCCAATACCCGTCATGGATCTTTTCAATTATTAATTGTTTTACTTGTAAATACAGTGGGATAGGCGTTTCCCTGACGTTTTTTTTATCGGCTGCCACAAATCATTCCCATAGTAAAAGTAAAATGTCTAACCCTAAATATTATTTATATGAATAACATAAAATAGGATATCTTTCATGACATATTATATTACTTTAGCAAATCATTTGTGTTCTGGCAGTGTTAATAAATATCACTAACAATCTATTTAGCGCCTAAATACACGCTATAACATAATGTTATGCTTAATAATGAGTTAAGCGCTATTAGAATTGTTTATTCTGTATCAGAAAAACGATGAATGATCATGGGTTACCTTGCCTTGATAAACGCGTAAATGTAATGGGTGGCTGCCCTGCTCATAAATTATTTCAACCGGCTCAGATACATTCCACACAATAAAATCGGCTTGATAACCTGTTTTTAATTGCCCATGCGTCTCTTCCCGACCTAATGCGCGCGCAGCGTGACATGTCACACCAGACCAAACTTCCTCTGGTGTTAACCTGAATAATACAGCGGCCATGTTCATCACCATGCGCAAAGAGGCAAATGGACTTGTGCCTGGATTAAAATCAGTCGATATTGCCATTGGTACCTGATTTTCTCGCAGTAATTCAATCGGCGGTAATTTAGTCTCGCGCAAGAAATAAAATGCACCTGGCAATAAAACAGCGACAGTCCCACTTTCTTTTAATGCTCGAATCCCTTGTAAATCAAGATATTCAATATGATCAACGGATAAACCTTTAAAACTCGCGACAAGCTCACTGCCACCAAGATTAGAAAGTTGCTCTACATGCCCTTTTACTGGAATACCTAATTGCTGAGCGGCTAAAAATAACTTTTTACTTTGTTCTAATGAAAAGCCCACACTTTCACAAAATACATCAACAGATTCGAACAATCCTTTTTGCCATAATTGCGGCATAATTTGTTCACAAATCAAATCAATATATTCATCCGATTTTCCTTGATATTCAGGGGGAACAGTATGCGCAGATAACAATGTCGAACTTACTGTGATGGGATAAGCCTCAGCAAGGCGTTTTGCCACATTCAGTTGTTTTTCTTCATTCTGTAAATCCAGCCCATAACCCGATTTCATTTCAATTGTTGTGACACCTTCACGAATAAGGGCTTCTAAACGCGGTTGTGATATTCTGTATAAATTATCTTCACTAAGAGAACGTGTTGCCCGCACTGTTGAATTTATGCCACCACCTTGCTGGCTGATTGTTTCATAAGAAATGCCTTTCATGCGCTGTTCCCACTCTGGCGCACGATTGCCACCAAACACTAAATGGGTATGGCAATCAATTAGCCCAGGAGTCACTAAACGCCCAGCTAAATCCACGATTTCACAAACATCATTATCAAGTATTCCTTGTGGCAAAATAGCCACAATCGTCTTGCCCCGGGTGACCATATCGTAGTTTTCCAGTAACCCATATGCCGTTTTTAAATCGGGATCCATGGTTGCAAGTCGTCCATTTCGCCAAATAATATCTTGAGCAAGTAGTTTAAATGACATTATTAGTCCCTTTAAGATGAGAAAGATAGCAGGTATAGAGATGTATATACAATTAGACTAATAAACCATCCGTTGTCAATGATAAAAGGATAAATTAGTTAATTTTTTGTTAATTTGAATTTACTTAATTTCAATAATTATCCTCATTAATATCATTATTAATTCAAATAGGATGACTTACTTACATCAGGCAAAATAGGTTACACTTATACAAATAAGATTATTTAAAAGATTACTAATAAAAATGAAAAATAAATTTGGATTACAAGATGATGAGATTCATCTTTTTAAAGAAGCTATTCGCGGCACTAAAAAAATTCGTCAAGATCAAATCTTGCATACACCACCGCGCGCAAAAGTCACCCAACCTTCCAATAAAAAGGTATTTCAAGAACAAATTGATGCTTCATTCTATTTTTCAGATGAATTTCAGCCACAATTAGAGAGCGAAGGCCCGACGCGCTATTTAAAGCCGGGTTCTAACCCGTATGAATTGAAGAAGTTACGTCGTGGTGATTATATCCCTGAATTATTTCTTGATTTACATGGCTTAACTCAGATGGAAGCTAAACAAGAAATAGGTGCTCTCATTGCGGCATGTCTGCGTGAAAATGTCTTCTGCGCATGCATTATGCATGGACATGGAAAACATATTTTAAAGCAACAAACGCCACTTTGGTTAGCTCAACATCCTGATATTGTTGCTTTTCATCAAGCCCCTAAAGAGTGGGGAGGAAGTGCTTCACTATTGTTACTGATTGATATCGAGGAAAATAGCAGAAGGTAGAGATCATCCAATTTAATGCTCTCTACACCACTTATTCTTTTTACTATTTATTAATAGCTAATAATTGCGCTGGATTAAGCATCCATTCTAGCCGTGCTTTGTGATGTTTAACATCCAGTTCAATACAAACGATTGATGATGTCATAAACATCGGCGGTGCTTCATGTGGACAAAGCTCAGAAACCAAGTAACCGACAAGTGGCAAATGAGAAACCACTAACACTGCATTCGCACCAAGTGCTGCCAAATCAAGGATTTTATCAGCAACATATTGCGCATCGCCATTTGGCGTTAGCATTGAAGTGACTTCAATTTGAGCAGGTAGTGGTAAATAATGGCTTATTTCTTCTAATGTTTGCTCAGCTCGCAAATAAGGACTCACTAATACATTATCAATAGCAGGTGTTCTTTCGCTTAACCACTTTGCCATTATTACCGAATCGTCTTTTCCTTTCTGTGTTAATGCTCTTGCCGCATCACTAGCAGCCTGTAATGCTGCGTCGCCGTGACGCATAATATAAACTTGCATATTCCACCATTTGAGTAGCCTGATAATAATGATGAGCTAATTATTTATTAAATTGTTGCTCACCAGTATCAACAATTCCCTAAAATCATTCAATGGAGATAAATGATGTTCCCATTGAATACGAGAAACTGATGATGAAGGGTGATTTTGCATCAAACTGTCGATAAATAAAATGATTTAGGCTGTTTTTTGTCTGTTATTTACTACAACATCATGACATAAAATAAAATATAATAAATGAAACAAAAGCGATAACTGGTGCTATAAAAAAACCTGATGTTCCATAAATGACAGGAAAACATCAGGCTATTTAAGCAGTCATAATACTAGATTCTTAAATTATAATGCTTAAATTATAATGCTCAAATTATGTTATTAAATAATATGAGTAAATAATACCATCAACAAATTTTGATTAGCTAATCTGCATTACTGGCAAAAAACGTTTTATTCTCTTCTGCCATTTGGCATAAATACTCGCACGGTCGAAATTTGTCGCCGTAACGTTCAGCTAAGTTATTCATTGTATCAACTGTTTTTTGAATGCCTAAGCTGTCCATATAACGGAAAGGTCCACCGAAGAAAGGTGGGAAACCGATACCAAATACGGCACCAATATCCCCATCTCGCGCATTGTGGATCACTTTTTCGTCCAAACAGCGTACAGCTTCATTAAGCATTAGCATGACACAACGTTCTGCAATATCAATTTTACTTAAATGACTATGTGATTGAATGCCGAGTAAAGCATAAACACTGTGGTCTACTTGACGTTTTGATGTTTTTTTCCAAAATAAAAGTTTGGATATTGGTTGATGATCATACAGGTAAAAACCTTTACCGTTCTTTTTACCTTTGCGACCATCATTGTTCACTTTATCAAGAATATCAGGGGCTTTGAACCTATCACCAAAACGCTCAACAAGAATTGGAAGAATTTTGGTACCAACATCAATCCCAACTTCATCTAAAAGATTAAATGGCCCAACAGGGAAACCAAAATCAACTAACGCGCTATCGATATATTCAATTGATTCACCGCTAACTAAACATTCAGCAGCTTCACATAAATAAGGTGCCAAGATACGGTTTACATAAAATCCCGCATCATCACCAACAACAATTGCTGTTTTACCTTGACGTTTTGCAAATGCTACCACGGTGGCAATCGTTTCAGCATCCGTTTTTTTGTGCGGAATGACTTCAACTAATGGCATTTTATCAACCGGACTAAAATAATGTAGTCCGATAACCTTCTCAGGTTTTTCCGCATGTTCAGCAATTTTATAAATAGGTAATGAAGATGTATTAGAAGCAAAAATAGCCTGCCCTGCCGTCACGTCCTGAACTTCAGAAACCATTTTTTGTTTCAAGTTCAAATCTTCAAAAACAGCCTCAACAATTAAATCAGCATGTTCAAGACCTTGATAATTTAGCGTGCCTGAAATTTTTGCCATAATCGCATCGCGCTCACGCGGCGACATGTGTTTTCTCTTGACTCGGCGTGTTAACAAATCCCAACTAAAATGTAGAGCTTGGGTAATTCCTTTCTCATTGATATCTTTAATGCGTACAGGTAAACCTGCTCGCATTGCAGTAACAAAAGCAATACCTCCCCCCATTAACCCACCACCAAGCACACCCACTTGTTTAACAGTTAATGGATTTGCTGAAGAGCCCGTTTCATTTTTCAATGATGTCGTTGCAAAAAATAAGCTACGTAGAGCCACCGACTGAGGTGTCATCACTAATTTGCCAAATGCTTTAGCTTCCGCCTCATATCCTGCCTTGCTTCCGTGTTCAATTCCTGTTTTTACAACTCGAATTATTTTTTCAGGTGCAGGATAATGACCCTTAGTTTTTTTCAGCACGCTGCGTTTTGCACTCGAAAATACATTATTACGCAATAATTTGCTGCCTAATAAACGTTGTTGCCAATGAATAGGCTTACGCTGTATCTTCGTTTTTTTAGCCATCTCAACAGCAACATCTAATAAAATCGTCTCTGGCACCACATCATCAACTAAGCCAATTCGTAAAGCTTGTTTAGCACGTAATTGGCGACCCGTTAACATGAGATCTAGCGCTTTTGGTATCCCAACCAATTTCGGTAAGCGTTGAGTTCCACCAGAACCAGGAAGTAAACCTAATTGAACTTCGGGCAACCCTAAGCGTGTTTTATCACTATTTGAACAAACCCGCGCATGACATGCTAAAGCCAGTTCTAATCCCCCCCCTAAACAAGCACCATGAATGGCGGCAATAATGGGTAAAGGATAGTTTTCAAGCTTATCAAACAGTCGTTGCCCTTCTCGAGATAATTCACTGGCTTCTTCTTCACTATGGCAATTAGCAATCATGCTAATATCAGCACCCGCGATAAAACTGTCTTTCTTACCGGAAGTAATAACTAACCCTTTTAACCCAGAGATAGATTGTGCTTTTTGTAAGATAGCGAGAAATTGCTGGGCAAATTCAGCTTTTAATGTATTAACTTTCTCATTTGGTACATCAATGAAAATGATCCCAACTGTTTGAGAATAAACCTCAAGATGAAATGCCGCTGGTAATTCATGCGTTCCATTATGAATAGGAGAATGTTGTCCCATTATTCCACCTCCAGAATCATTGCTGCACCTAAACCACCCGCGGCGCAAGCCGTAGTTAACCCGAAACCACCGCCACGACGTCGTAATTCATGTAACGTTTGTGTCACCATTCGAGCACCTGTCGCGGCAAATGGATGTCCATAAGCAATCGATCCGCCAAGAACATTAAATTTATCCATATCAATTTCACCAATCGCATCTGATAACCCAAGTTTTTCTTGTGCAAATTGGCGGCTAGCAAATAGTTTAATATTTGCCAATGTTTGCGCAGCAAATGCTTCATGCATATCAATTAACGTCAAATCTTGCAATGTTAGTCCTGCACGTTTTAATGCAATTGGCGTCGCGTAAGTTGGACCCAATAGCATATCTTGCCAAACATCAATGGCTGAAAAAGCAAAACTACGAATGTAGCCTAACGGCTGATAACCTAAAGCTTTTGCGCGAGATTCAGTCATCATCAACACGGCAGCAGCGCCATCTGTCAATGGCGTACTATTTGCTGCTGTGACTGTGCCATGTTTGCGATCAAAAGCAGGTCTGAGTTGAGAATATGAAGATAATACTGAGTTTTTTCGAATATTATTATCTTGATTAAATGCTTGTTTAAAAGGTGGCATATAAGCGGTCATGACTTCCTGCTCAAGAACACCACTATCCCAAGCTTTTGCCGCTAATAGATGAGAACGATGTGCTAATTCATCTTGTTGCAGGCGGCTGATGTGGTAACTTTTTGCCATTTGCTCTGCGGTATCGCCCATGCGCAAACCGGTTGAATATTCGGCAACCGCAGGCGCAACGGGTAATAAATCTTTTAATCTTAATTTAGAAATTAAAGATAATTTTTGACCAAAAGATTTTGCTTTACTCAATGACAGCAATGTTGCTGCCATTTTTTTCGTCACCCCAATGGGTAAAACAGAAGATGAATCGGCACCACCCGCAATACCAACCGAAATATGCCCAGCAAGCATACTTTCCATCACGTTCGCCATCGCCTGAAAACTCGTCGCGCAAGCACGAGAAACACTGTAAGCATCTGTTGAGACACTCATTCCGGTTCCTAACACAATTTCTCGTGCAATATTAGGCGCGGCTGGCATTTGTACAACTTGTCCGAAAACTAATTGCTCTATTAAATTTTTATCAATACCGCTACGGCTGATCAATTCTGCAACAACCGCTTTTCCCAAATCGACTGCTGCAATTCCCTGATATGCCGTGGCTTGTTTAGCAAAAGGCAAACGAAGACCGCTCACAATGGCGATCCTTTCCTTTGTTGTGTGAGTGCTTTCGCCATGATGGGAAAGTTGATTCATGGTAGCTCCTGCTAAAAGTAATAAAGAAAGTTGCTAACGAGTATAATTTGCAATGTTAAGAGGTCTGACCTGTCACATTGTTAACATAAATTTCACATATAGAAAATAGCATCATAAAGAAAATGCGAGCTTGAGCACAACTTCCCCAATTCAAACGAATGAATGCCTCATCATCTTTTCAAGGTCAATTATTTTACTCACTGCTAATTAGCGACCTTTTACTATGTTGAAGAATAAATTGATAATTTTATCAATAGAAGAATTCAGGATATGTATAAAATTTGGATAAGACACAACAGAATATAAGCTCAATAAATACAACCAAAAGGTGATTGTAAATCGAACAATTTTCAGATGTGATTTTTAAAGGCAGGAATTTAACAAAAATAGATTAACACAACCTTCACTGCCATAAATAAATTGGCAGTGAAGGAAAAAAATTAATCAAACGTTTGATTAGCGTAAGCCTAATTGAAAAATTAAACTTTCAGCTTCACAACTAAAAGTGAAACTTACTGACAGCTCTACCCCGCCATCCACATTAGAAATGCTATGATGAATAACGCAAGGGTCTGACTCCACTGCTCTCGCCTTTGCTGTCAGCTCTTTCAGCGCAGATTCCGCCTCTGCTTGGTTCGCAAAAACATGCTGATACGATGCAGTGCAATCTTTGTTATCTAAAACTGTACCCACATCTACACAGCAGCAAGCAGCGGTTTCTTCCGCGTTACAACGGTTAATCGCATCAGTCATTTTACTCTCCAAATCAACAAACTATTAGTAAGTTGTTATCTTACCGCTGAAAAAGAACAAAAAACTAGTCTGTATCAAATGTAATCCCTGACTATCCGCCATAAGTTTGATCTAACCACGGATTTATTATTCACTTTCTCATAAATATCATCTTAATGTTGCAATTATGTTAATTAAATCCCAATTTTGAAAACATTTTAGATATAAAAGCAAAACATGCTTGCAACACATATGGTGGTCAGACCTATACTCTACCAACTGGTCTGATTTGTCATAGCGGCAAGCGACCCTACAATTCTGCGCTTCTTGCGACAAGAAGTCGCTAATTTAAATAATATACAAGAGGGTTTTGGTTATGATAAGCCAGAAAAACCTGTTTAATCGTAATATATTAGCAATCGCAGTGGCATTGGTTTCATCGAACGCAGGTGCTGCTGGTTTTTTGCTTAATGAATATTCTACATCAGCATTAGGACGTGCTTTTTCTGGGGCTGGGGCTGTCGGAGATAACGCAAGTGAAGGAAACCGTAACCCAGCAGCAATGATGTTATTTGACCGACCTGCAATGTCTGTTGGTGCTGTTTATATTGATCCAAGTGTTGATATTAAAGGTCGCGGTAAATCACCATTTGGTAGTAATTTAACCGCTAATGATATTGCTCCAAGTGCAGTGGTTCCTAACGCGCACTTTATTTTCCCCGTTAATGATAAATGGGCTGTTGGTACATCAATGACAACCAACTTTGGTCTTGCAACTGATTTTAACAAAAATTATGCCGCAGGCTCAATTGGTGGGAAAACCGATCTGAAAACAGTAAATTTAAACTTAAGCGGTGCTTATCGTTTAAATGATAATTTCAGTTTCGGATTAGGTGCGAATGCTGTTTATGCTGATGCAGAAATTAAACGCCATGCAGGTGATTTAGGGCTTGCAGTGACTCAACTCGGGCTTCCGCCTATTCCGGCGAATACAACAATGGCAAAACTGACCGGAAGTGATTGGGGCTATGGCTGGAATGCGGGCGTTTTATACGAATTTAATGATGATAACCGCTTGAGCTTTACTTATCGCTCTAAAGTCACCGTCAAATTTAAAGATGGTAAATATTCTAATGATTTACCAAGTAATAACCCAATGTTAGGGCAACTAGGTATTGTTGGGACTGGTGGAGATAAAATTAAAGGTAAACTGGATCTGAATTTACCTGATATTTGGGAATTCTCAGGCTACCATAAAGTTGATCCTAAATGGGCTCTTCACTATAGCGTTTCTTATACTGGTTGGAGTACCTTTAAAGATCTTTCCGCTTATCGTAGCAGTGATAACAAAGAACTGTTCCACAAGCCCGAACACTTTAAAGATGCTTGGCGTTTAGCATTAGGTGCAACCTATTTCTATGACGATAACTGGACTTTCCGTACTGGTGTCGCTTATGACGAAAGCCCAATTCCAACAAAATATCGCTCTATCTCTATTCCAGACCAAGATCGTTATTGGTTAAGTGCGGGAACAACTTATGCATTTACTGATAATGCTTCTGTTGATTTAGGTATTTCTTATATGTACGGTAAAAAAGTCGACATAAAAGAAAAACTCAGTGAAAATATTCCTGAGCAAATGATCCCAGCATATCAATTCAAATCTGAAGGTTCAGCTTGGTTATATGGTGTTAACTTCAACTACACATTCTAATCACGCTTTATCTTAAAAATCCCAAACAGGGAGTCATTCCCTGTTTGATTTTCTCTAATAAACCATTTCTGCTTATATTCACTGCTTATTTATCTAAAATTTATTATTGCTAATCAAGATAATGTTGCTTTGCAATTTATTTTCAAAACATCACATAGCTTATACATTCCTGTCATCATTTATACAAATAATGGTGCTATATTAATTTCAGTTGCAACAAATACATATTCAATCAGATTGGCTAATCACCAATGATGGAAGAGGTTCTATGACAAAGTAGGAGATTTTTATGGGAACATTATTTACGGTAAGTTTTATTGGTATATTGGGTGTTATCGCACTTATAGATACAATTAGTCAGCGCCTAAGAAGAGGTAATAATGAATAATTTTCTTATCACTCTCTAATGCCAGCTAACTATTAGAGAGTGATAACGTTCACAATGCTTTATCTTAAAAAAGCTTAATCAATAGAATCAAGGTCACCTTCAATTGCCGCAGCATTAGGGTTGACTGTTGCTTTTAACTCACCACCAGATGATAAGAAATCATTGCGTTGGAAATACGCTTCACGCATCAATAAATAAGGATCTGATGAATTTTTTAGCAATCCGTCAGAATCAAGTAACCGTGAACGCGTTTCAATACCTTCTAGTGCCCACTTACCTGCCGACATCCAGAAAGTCAGATAACTTAACATTGGATAAAGATCGTCAACTAAATTACCGCCCTCTTCTCTTGGCGTAAAACTACCATAACCGGGGAGTACCACGTAAGGACCATAACCGACATCATAATAACCTAATGTATTACCAAAACGTTTAGGTTCTTCTTTCGCAAGTTGCGGATTTGCCATGGATGCAACATCAATTAACCCACCAACACCAAATACGGTATTGAGGAAGAAACGGTTAAAGTGTTTAAAGCCTTGTGTTATTTCTCCGCGTAAGAAGCTGTTTAGCATACTTGCGGGCTCTTCAAGGTTAACAAAAAAGTTAGTTAACCCATTTCGAGCTGGCGTTGGCACATAGTCTCGCCATGCGACTGCAACTGGTCTTAGGATATATGGATCTAAGACATTATAGTTAAAGTTGAACATCGCTCGGTTAAACCCTTCTAATGGGTCAGAGCGTTCGTGTGTGACTGGATCAATTGTACTTGAACACCCTACTAATAAAACACCCGCAAGAAGAATGCTATTTACGCGAAGCTTCATATTACTCTCCATTCCCTACATCACCTAGCCATGGCTCTTTTTTGGCAAATTATAAACTAATGAAAAAATATTAAAACCAAATAGATATCTTTGTTAATCAAATTGAGTGATTAACGCTATAACAAAGACTTAAACAAAAAAATAAACGACCAGAATAACATTAACAAAGCATGACAGAATATACTGATCTTAATGCGTTCATGAAGGAGAGATTGTTTATGATTTATCTCACCCCCAATCAACTTAAGTGTATTCACTTAACTAAGATTAGACATAAAACAGTTCAGTTTAAAGTCATTACTTTTGAAAAAATTATGTCTGTATAACTCATAGATTCATTGATATCGTCAGCAATAACATGAGCGAGGATGAGTATAGAATAAAAAGAAAAGAAGCCCTTAACGTTAAGGGCTTTGTGCATCATGAGTTAAACATTTTTTCTTTCGATAGTCTCTTCTCCCCAAAACAGAATGTCTTTATCTGTTTTAGAAAAAGCTAACGGAAGAACTTCATCAGCCCCTTCTTCCCATATTTTTTCTGCTAATACTTCATCATTATTTGCTAATTCAAATATTGCTTCAGCAATTTCAATTGATGTTTCACGTACTTTTGCCCAATCAGAGATATGATGATCTTTCATTTCATTGCCCTTTTGCGTTTAACTTAAGAAAACAATACCACGAAAACGCAGCAATTATCATTAGACAAATGTGTCTAATGATTACATAGCTTACCGAAGATGATATATCTCATTTTTATCACGTTTTCTGAATATATAAATATGATATATTCAGTTAAAAAGAATCACAATAAATTATAAAAAAGTGACCATTCATTAATGAACATATAATAGGCTTAATATAATAGCCCCTAATATTGCAGAGCAATTAATTTACTTTCAACAGCAAATTGAATTTGCTAATTATAAGAAAAAACACTTTCTTGAAAAATTAGAATACGTAATGAAATACATGCAGAAAGCACAGTATAATCAAAGTAATCAAGAATAAAATAAATACGAACTGAATTATTAATATATAATTTACATATGCTATCCGTTTTCAGTTCCTAAGAAAAAGAAATAGAACATTTTATAGAAAAACGCTCTATATTCATGAAGGTTATTATTTGTAGAATGGATTAAACTAATTTACTGCCTTGACGATAAGCTAAAGCAACTGTCAGCGATTGTGCTAAGCATAGCGTTGCCGATTGAGAGCGAAATGCATCAACTTGCGCTTCTTTAATCACAAAACAGACATCACTAAAACTGGCAAGTGGGCTGATTTGGCTATCGGTGATAACGATTTGCTTTGCCCCAGTTTGTGCCGCTTTTTCACTTACCATTACGGTATCTTGAGCATAAGGCGTAAAACTAATCGAGATAACAACATCCTTTTCATTAATTCGGCTAATTTGCTCTTTGAACATGCCGCCTAACCCATCAATAAGAACAGGATGACATTCTAAGTGGCTCAAAGCGTAACTTAAATAGGTTGCCACACTAAATGAACGGCGCAACCCGATAATATATACATTTCTCGCTTCGGCTAATAATGAAACAGCCTTTTCCATATCTTCAGCTGGAGTTCTTGCTGCCATTTGCTGTAATGCTTGAGCATTTGAATGAGCGAACTCTTTTAAAATATGAATTGGATCATCAGTCAATTCTTGCTCGCTATCCATTTCGCGAAATAATCTCGCTCTGTCAGTATAGCTTGCTGTTTCTTCAACCAAATTCATTCGAAACAATTGTTTCATCTCATTAAAGCCACTAAAATCAAATGCATTTGCAAAGCGGATTAATGTTGATGGCGGTACATTTGCTTCTTTCGCAATCACCGCAACCGTATCAAATGCAACACTATTCGTATTGTCCAATACATATCTAGCCACTTGTTGCAGCCGTTTGCTTAATTCATCGTATCGAGAACGAACTTGTTCTTGAAACTCATTTAAATTTGATGCGCTTGACATATAACCTCCATGGTTTGGCTACCAATTGTAATTCTTTTGCGCCATTAGTCGAACTATTTTGAAACAGTTAGTTCACATTTCAAAGACTTTCATCCTTCTCTACTTCAAATAATTACCCTAAATAATCCAACTATAAATAATCTATAGAACAACTTACACCAATAATATCTATTATAGCTCAGGTTAATGGAAGTCACATTTCATGCTGTATTCTTAACTGCTACATAACTAAATAAGCTATTGACGCCCTTTTTAAAATCATAATTTTTATCTTGGATGATAAATTTCATAAAAAGCCTGTATGGATCACATAAATTGAATGATATTTCAATTTTAGTTGAAAATGAAATAAAAATTTCATATACATTATGTAACAACGTAATCCTGTCAGCGAAAGAGAGGCAACATGGAACAGATTAATAACTTCATTGGTGGTGAGATTGTATCCAGTAAAAGTGGGCGTTTTGCCCCAGTATTTAACCCTGCAACAGGTGAACAAATTGCACAAGTGGGGTTAAGTAGCGCCGATGAAACAAAAGCAGCAATACAAGTCGCACAAGCAGCATTTCCAAAATGGTCAAAACTTTCACCATTAAAACGCTCTCGTATTCTATTTAAATTCAAAGCATTACTTGAAGATAATATGGATGATTTGGCGCGTCTCATTTCTAAAGAGCATGGTAAAGTCTTCTCTGATGCTGTTGGTGAATTAACCCGAGGTCTTGAAGTTGTTGAATTTGCTTGTGGTATCCCTCACTTACAAAAAGGTGAGCATTCTGCCAATGTCGCAACTGGCGTAGATTCACACTCATTGATGCAGCCATTAGGCGTTTGTGCTGGAATTACACCATTTAACTTCCCAGCAATGGTGCCAATGTGGATGTTCCCGATCGCCATTGCAGCGGGTAACACCTTTATTTTAAAACCTTCTGAAAAAGATCCCTCTTTAGCGATTGCTCTCGCTAAACTTTTGAAAGAGGCAGGTTTACCTGATGGCGTATTTAACGTTGTTCAAGGCGATAAAGAAGCCGTTGATGTGCTATTAACAGATCCCGCTATTCAAGCGGTTAGCTTTGTAGGTTCAACTCCTATTGCAGAATATATTTATTCAACCGCTTCTGCTCATGGTAAGCGTTGTCAAGCATTAGGCGGAGCGAAAAACCATTGTATTTTGATGCCAGATGCTGATTTAGGCCAAGCAACAAATGCAATTATGGGTGCCGCATTCGGTGCCGCAGGTGAACGTTGCATGGCGTTATCCATTGTTTTAGCTGTAGGTGATGAAACAGCTGATGCTCTAATTGCTAAGTTAAAAGAACAAATTGCCAACATGAAAGTGGGCCCAGGCATTACCGACGGTAAAGAAAATGATATGGGACCTGTCATTTCTGCTCAACATAAAGCAAAAATTTGTGACTATATTACGAGTGGTGAAAAACAAGGGGCGACTTTATTAGTTGATGGTCGTGAATTTCAAGTTACAGGATTTGAAAATGGCTATTTCGTAGGTCCTACATTATTTGATAATGTCACACCAGAAATGGACATTTATAAAGATGAAATTTTTGGCCCTGTACTCGCTATTGTTCGTGTGCCTGATTTTGAAACTGGCTTGAAGTTAATCAACCAACATGAATATGGAAATGGAACTGCTATCTTTACCCGAGATGGTGAGACAGCCCGCGAATTTCAAGAAAATGTACAAGCAGGCATGGTTGGTATCAACATTCCGATCCCTGTACCAATGGCATTTCATAGCTTTGGTGGTTGGAAACGCTCAATTTTCGGTCCTTTAAATGTGCATGGAAATGATGGTGTTCGTTTCTATACTCGCATGAAAACTGTTACAAGTCGTTGGCCTGCAAGTGTACGTTTAGAGCATCACGAAAGTAGTTTCACAATGCCAACCATGGAATAAATGGAGACCCGTATGAATAAGCAGAAAATGACCACAGCTCAAGCATTGGTGAAGTTTCTTAATCAACAATATGTTGACGTCGATGGTAAGCAGTATCCGTTTATTCAGGGAATATTTACGATTTTTGGCCATGGTAATGTTGTAGGTTTAGGACAGGCGCTGGAAGAAGCGCCTGGACACCTGCGTGTTTATCAAGGATGTAATGAACAAGGCATGGCGCATATTGCGACAGGTTTTGCAAACAAAAAAACGTAAACAAATTATTGCGGTCACCTCTTCTGTTGGACCTGGTGCAGCAAATATGATCACAGCCGCTGCTACCGCCACAGCAAACCGCATCCCTTTATTATTATTACCCGGTGATACTTTCGCCACACGCCAGCCTGATCCCGTTTTACAACAAGTAGAACAATATGGTGATGGTACAATTAGTACTAATGACTGCTTCCGACCTGTATCTCGTTATTGGGATAGAATTTCGCGGCCAGAACAGTTAATGGCGGCCATGGTCAATGCGATGCGTGTATTAACTGATCCTGCTGATACAGGTGCAGTGACAATTTGTTTACCACAAGATGTACAAGGCGAAGCTTGGGAGTTCCCTGACTATTTCTTTGAAAAACGAGTTCATCGTATTGAGCGCAGACCCCCAACTACGGTCAGTATAGAAGAAGCAATTAAACTGATCCAACGGAAGAAAAAACCATTATTAATTTGTGGTGGTGGAGTTCGCTACTCAGAAGCCCATGATGTATTTTTACAATTTGCAGAAGATTACCAGATCCCATTTGGTGAAACGCAAGCAGGTAAAAGTGCTGTCGTTGCTAGCCATCCATTAAATGTCGGCGGTATCGGTACCACAGGCGGTCTTGCGGCAAACCTACTTGCTAAAGATGCGGACTTAATTATTGGTGTTGGTACACGTTTTACTGATTTCACTACAGCTTCTAAGTCATTATTTAGTCATCCTAATGTTGAATTCCTAAATATTAATGTTGCCGAATTTGATGCTATTAAATTAGATGCACTAACCGTCGTTGCTGATGCAAAAGAAGCATTGCAAACACTGGATAGCAAGCTGAAAAATACTGATTATCAAGCCCTGTGGGGAGATGAAATACAAAATGCTAAACAACAATGGGCTACAGAAATGGATCGCCTATTTAGCATCCAATATCGCCCATTAGATTTTGTCCCAGAAATCTCAGGTCACCTTGATGATAAGTTGGAAGAATATAAAACAACATTAGGAACGGAACTCGCACAAACGCGCGTGTTAGGACTGATGCAGCAACATATTGAAGATGATGCAATTATTGTTGGTGCCGCAGGGTCGCTGCCGGGTGATTTACAACGAATTTGGTTACCAAAACACCGCGATACTTACCATCTTGAATATGGTTATTCTTGCATGGGATATGAAATCGCTGCGGCTGTTGGTGCAAAAATTGCTTCACCAAATCAATCAGTATATGCAATGGTTGGTGATGGTTCATATCTAATGCTTCATAGCGAATTACAAACTGCTATCCAAGAGAACCTTAAAATAACCATTTTATTGTTTGATAATGCAGGATTTGGTTGCATCAATAATTTGCAAATGAGTCAAGGTATGGGCAGTTTTGGCACAGAAAATCGTCATCGAAACCCACAAACGGGCATGATGGACGGACCTCTAGTCCAAGTGGATTTCGCTAAAAACGCCGAAAGTTATGGATGCAAGAGCTACCGTGTCCATGATGAACAGCAGCTAATTAACGCGTTAGAAGATGCAAAATCGCATTCTGGATGTGTGTTGATTGACATTAAAGTGTTACCAAAAACAATGACTAATGGTTATGAAGCTTGGTGGCGAACCGGTACTGCTCAAGTTGCTAAAAAGCCAGAAATCGTGGCGGCAGCTGAAAAAATTAAAGATATGGTTGAACATAAAGTACGTCTTTATTAACTATTTTGATTGTTTAAGCTCAACAGAGATCACTCGACGGTAGTTTTGCCGTTGAGGGATTTTCTGTAAGCTTTAGCGAGTCGTTAGAAGTAACAAGGTCGGAAGTTAATGGAAGTTTTGTATTCATTTTATAATTCATAGTGTTCAACACTAATCATTTTTTTATACCCAGCCTTTGCTGGGTTTTTTTATGGTTTTTTTAGTTTAAAAAATTATTTAATGAAATGTATGTTTTTAAATTTTAACTAAAAAATGAAAAAATTAAATAACCATAAAATAAAACGCTATCCCATACATATTTTACTGTCAGATACTGAGTACTTACATTATTAATTTGTGATCTGACTAACACTAAAAATACACTTTAATGTAACATTTGTTATCTAGCACTCAAAAACATAATTTCCAAAAAATTATGAATTGAAATGAACGTTTTATTTGGTATATTCCGTAGTATCCAAATAGTGGATTTAAAGTATCAAGGAGCATTTGAATGTTCAATATAGCACTATTCGGCGCGGGACGTATCGGACAGGTTCATGCTGTTAATATCGCCGGCCATAAAGAAACGACACTTTATTCTGTCATTGACCCTTATCAACCTAATGCAGTTGCTTTGGCAGAAAAATATCAAGCAAAAGTGCAAACCCCAGAAGAAGCTATGCAAGACCCAAATGTTGATGGTGTCTTAATTGCTTCCGCTACAGATACTCATGCTGATTTAATTGAGTTGGCAGCTAAAAATAAAAAAGTAATTTTTTGTGAGAAGCCTGTCCACCTCGATCTTGAACGTGTAAGACAATGCCTCAAAAGTGTTAAAGAAAATGACGTTCCATTATTCATTGGCTTTAACCGCCGTTACGACCCTCAATTTCGCCATCTGAAAAATTTATTCCAACAAGGCGCTATTGGTAAAGCAGAATCATTAATAATTACTTCGCGCGATCCGTCACCACCACCAGCAGAATATGTCAAAGTTTCAGGCGGTATGTTTAGAGATATGACTATTCATGATTTCGATATGGCGAGATTCATGATTGGCGAAGAGCCTTGTTCTGTATTTGCTCAAGGCAGTAATGTTGTTGATCCTGCGATTGGACAAGCTGGCGATATAGATACTGCCTTTATTATATTGAAATTCCCTTCAGGCGCGATGGCAACCATTTCCAATAGCCGCCGTTCAGGCTATGGCTATGACCAACGTATTGAACTTCATGGGGAAAAAGGACTATTAACAGCAGGAAATATAAAAGAAAATAGCGTTGAATTACTCAGTGAAGTTGGCTGTTTATCCGCAAAACCTGAGTACTTTTTCCTACAACGTTATAACGAAGCCTACAAAGCGGAATGGGAACATTTCGTTGATATTTTAGCAGGTCGAGCAACATCAGAAACAACAGGCACAGATGGTGAACTTGCTCTATATCTCGCAGACAAAGCACTCGAGTCATTAAAAACGGGTAAAGAAGTTAAACTGTAATTAGTCATTTTTACTATTTTATATCTGATTACCCATTAGCGGACGAGAAAAAACTTCTCGCCCGCCAATTAAAATAAATAGATTTATTTAATAAATTGAAAATTTAAATAAATAACATTGATATTCAATTTGTCACCTAAGGTAAATTTATAGCTATTTTTTGATTTTTCAATTTAATTTTATTTAATAAATTTAATTATTAATATTTATAAGCTCCGATTTTATATTTAAGAAAATAAATAATTCTTAATTCAGGTCTGAAGTTAACGAAGTTAGTGATTCACATCAGAGAGCCAAAAAATGTTTTCATTATTGAATATGTAATGAGTCGAAATTATTTAATTACTGAAAAAGCATTTTTTTGGTAGACATAATGATTCAAATAATAAGGTAATAATATGTCATTAATAATGAATCTCAATGAACAACAGAGGAAAAGGTTGCACCAGATCACATTGGTTGCAACCTTTGGCGGATTGCTTTTTGGTTATGACACCGGTGTAATTAATGGCGCATTTTCATCACTGAAAGAAAACATGGGACTAACACCAACTACTGAAGGGCTCGTGATGAGTGTCCTGTTAGTCGGTGCAGCATTAGGTAGTGTTTGTGGTGGACGGGTCGCTGACTTTATTGGACGCCGTACTTATTTGCTTTATCTTTCATTTCTATTCCTATTTGGTGCATTTTTATCAGCTGCTGCGCCGAATATAGAAATCCTTCTGATTGCTCGGTTTATTCTCGGTTTTGCCGTTGGTGGCGCATCTGTAACCGCACCGACATTTATCTCAGAAGTTGCCCCTACTGAAATGCGGGGAAAACTGACTGGGTTAAATGAAGTTGCCATTGTTATTGGGCAGCTTGCCGCTTTTGCTATTAACGCGGTTATTGGCTCAGTCTGGGGGCATTTACCTGATGTGTGGCGTTACATGTTATTGGTGCAAGCCGTCCCTGCCCTATGTCTATTATTTGGTATGTGGAAAGCACCAGAAAGTCCTCGCTGGTTAATGAGCAAGAACCGCCGCGAAGAAGCATTAAAAATTCTCAAACAAATTCGTCCAGAAAAACGAGCAATTCAAGAATATGAAGATATTGTAACTTTGTTAGATGTTGAGGCCGCTGAAGCGCAGAAAAATCCTGATGCAAATAAGAAGTGCTTAGCATTAATCTTCAGTACACCTTGGATTTTCAAATTAGTCTTAATTGGTATGGTGTGGGCTGCATTACAGCAAACCACGGGCGTTAACGTCATTATGTATTATGGTACTGAGATCCTCAAAACAGCTGGGTTCTCTGAACAAACCTCTCTTGTATTTAACGTATTAAATGGTGTTTTCTCTGTAGGTGGTATGGTTATCGGTGTACTTTTCCTCGTTGACCGCTTTAAACGTAAAACCCTCATTATTGGTGGTTTTGCTTTAATGGCCTCTTTACACTTATTAATCGCTGCAACCGATTATTTCTTAACTGGCGATGTAAAAGCGACCTTAATCTGGTTACTCGGTGCTGTATTTGTTGGTGTCATGCAAGGTACTATGGGCTTCTTAACTTGGGTTGTACTAGCTGAACTCTTCCCACTTAAAATTCGTGGGTTATCTATGGGGATCTCCGTGTTCTTCATGTGGATTATGAACGCTATCGTCAGCTATCTATTCCCAGTATTGCAAGCAGAACTTGGTTTAGGTCCAGTATTCTTGATTTTCGCCGTGATAAACTACTTAGCTATTGTCTTTGTGGTGAAATTGCTTCCTGAAACATCAAATAAATCATTAGAACAACTGGAAGAAGAATTATCATCAATGTAACCGTTGTATATTGATATAAATATACCGAATTAATTTTAAAGAGGGTTAGATATGATTGAACAACTGACCACAAGTAATTTGCATTTAGGTTGTCATGCAAGAAATAAAGCCGAAGTATTAAAAATGGTCGGCGCTGAGTTTAAAAAGAAAGGTTATGTCGATAGAGATTGTGTTCATTTCTTAGAGGAAAGGGAACGCCAAATATCCACATTTTTAGGTAACGGCATTACACTGCCACATTTACCTAAATCAGCTAACGATATTATTTTACATACTGGTGTTGAAATTTTCCAATTTCCTGATGGCGTGATCTGGGATAGAACAAATGTCATGTTTATTGCCATTGGTGTAATTGCTAAATCAAGAGAACATATTGATGTACTAAAGGAAATAGCATTAATTTTTAGTGATGAATTTATTGCTAATGCCTTATCACTCACCTCAAGTAAAGAAGAATTCTTAAGCATTCTTCAGCGCTAAATTGCCTTTATAGATGGGGTCGCATAAAGATCCCATCTTTTATTTTATCAATTTCACTTCTAGTTGTTTCATTTCATTTTATTTCATTCAAAAACACTTCATTTAAACCTTTCACGACTTTAGCGTTTTTTTATTTTCTTATTTATTAGCTAATTACAGAAAAACGAATGCCAGATCACATAATGAAATTAATATTCCCTCAATTCTTGAAAATGAAATAAATATTCCGTATAACATTATCATCAAATAAAAAATCGCAAGCGCTCTTACTGGATATTCAAGAGCGCGACCCTTATTGCCGCGGTGTTGTCCTATTAGGATTAGATGCACCACAAGCAGAACTGCAAGCAGGTTTTAATGCAGCAGCCGGAAAATCTATCGTGAAAGGATTTGCCGTAGGCAGAACTTTGTTTGGTAAACCTTCATTCGCGTGGATGAAAGGTGAAATCGACGACGACGAGCTCGTGCAAAAGATTAAATCAAATTACCTCAACCTGATAGCCTTATGGCGTCAGCGTAAATAATATTACTTTTACCTACACAGGAGCTTCATCATGGCAATCCAACTTGGTATTAACCCTTTGACATGGACCAATGATGATTTACCAACTTTAGGTGCTGAAACACCTTTAGAAACATGTCTGACAGAAGGCCGTCAGGCCGGATTTGCAGGTTTTGAATTAGGCAATAAATTCCCTCGTAAAGCAGAGGTTTTAGGTCCTATTTTAAAACAACACGATTTAGAACTCGTTTCAGGCTGGTATTCGGGTGAACTATTAACTCGCAGCGTAGAAGAAGAGATAGAAGCTGCACAAGAACACTTAGCACTATTACGTGATTTAGGTGCAAAAGTCATGGTTTTTGCTGAAGTTACTCACTGTATCCACGGCGATCAAAGCAAACCTGTTCATATGCGCCCTCTATTCCCAGCAGATAAGTGGGAAGAATATGGTAAAAAACTGACTGAATTTGCAAAATATACCTTATCTCAAGGCGTTAAAATTGCCTATCATCATCATATGGGAACCGTCATTGAATCCGCAGAAGATGTGGATAATTTAATGAAACATACGGGAGATGAAGTTGGTTTATTACTAGATACGGGTCACTTGACCTTTGCTGGTGAAGATCCTGTTGCAGTTGCCAAACGCTGGGCAAAACGCATTAATCATGTTCATTGCAAAGATGTTCGTCCGGATGTTCTACGTGATGTTAAAAACCGCAAAACGAGTTTCTTAGATGCCGTACTTGCAGGTGTCTTCACTGTTCCAGGTGATGGTTGTGTTGATTACCCAGAAGTGTTTAAAGTATTAAAAATAGCCAATATGTTAACGGTTGGTTAGTTGTAGAAGCAGAGCAAGACCCGGCAATTGCTCATCCTTTAACTTATGCAACTATGGGTTATAACAATCTTCATAAACTGGCAAAAGATGCGGGCTTAATCTAGGTAATTTACTCGGTATCCATTTAAAATTTAAATAGTTAGATGGATACCATCAATATTCAAACCATAAAAGGTAGGGCTTTTGTGGTTTGAATGATGTCAGATATAAGAGGAAAGTTATGTCAAAATTATTGTCGAAATATCATACGCCAGATGAACATAAGCGTACTCAGCATATCACTCCTCAGATTGCCGATTGGGGCTATGTTCACTTTGATGTCTATGAACTCAAAGCGGGCGAATCTATCTCCTTACCTGCATCTGAAAACGAAATGTGTTTAGTATTAGTTGCGGGTAAAGCGACGATTAAAACGCCTTCTCAAACGTTTGAAAATATTGGCGATCGCATGGATCCTTTCGAACGTAAAAAGCCCTATGCTGTCTATGTGACCTCACAAGAATCTGCTGATGTCACTGCACAAACTCAGCTTGAACTTGCGGTATGTCGTGCCAAAGGTAAAGGAACATATCCTACCCGTTTAATTGGTCCTGATGATATTGATGCTGAACAGCGCGGCCATGGTAATAATAAACGTTATGTCCATAATATTTTACCTGACGATAAATCTGCAGATAGCTTGCTTGTCGTTGAAGTCTTTACCGATGAAGGTTGTACGAGTTCATACCCGAGCCACAAGCACGACACAGATAATGAGCCAAACGAAACTTACTTGGAAGAAACTTATTATCACCGTTTGAATCCACCTCAAGGTTTCTGCATGCAGCGCGTATACACAGATGATCGCGAATTAGATGAGTGTATGGCGGTGTATAATAAAGATGTAGTTATGGTGCCAAAAGGTTACCACCCAATGGCAACAATGGCTGGATATGATAATTATTATCTCAATGTAATGGCGGGTCCTACACGGAAATGGTTATTTACATGGGAAAAAGATCATAATTGGGTCAATAGCGAAACTTATGCTAATAAGCATCGTGAAAAGTAAATAATGGCAAGACGTGAATGTTGTAGAATAAAATAAATACCAAATCTGTTATCCTTTTGCCGATAAATATATTATCGGCATTTTTTATGATTAAATCACGAAAGATAAAGGTAGTTAATATACTTATAATGCATATTTCTCAATCGCTTTTGCTACACCATCTGAATTATTACAGCTTGTGATATGCGTTGCGCGAGATTTCAATTCATCCGTTGCATTTTCCATAGCAATACAAATTCCTGCAACATCAAACATTGGTAAATCATTGTTTTGATCACCAATACACATAATTTCATGCTTTTCTAAATCTAATTGTTGAGCAAGCGCTTGTATTGCTAGCCCCTTATTTGCATTTTTATTTAATACTTCAAGAAAATAAGGTGTACTTCTTACTAAAGTATACTGCTGATAAAAACTTGCTGGTATTTTCTTGATTACACTTGATAAATAGCTCTCTTCAGATGAAATCATTAATTTAGTAAATTGAATATTGCACTGCATTTCTTCTATTGGCGTATAATGAATTAATGTATTAGATAAATAAGCTTCATGGGTAGTATAAAAACCAATAATTTTATTCGCAGTAAAAATTTTATTATCGCCAAGAGCATGTAACGATAAAGACAGTGCCTCAGTTTGTTCGTAAATTTTCTTATAATCATCAAGATCAAGGAGAAAATCAACAAGATGATTGCCATTAGATGCGTCATGAATAACACTGCCATTGTTACTAATGCAATAATGACCAGGTTGATTGAAGCCTAACTGCTGTATATATGGTTGGATGCCAGAATATGGACGCCCAGAAGCTAAGATAACCTGTATATTATTCTTTCTTGCTTGTTGAAGAGTAGTAATAATATTATCACTAAGTTGATGATGTGAATTTAACAATGTTCCATCAAGATCAATTGCGATCAATTTTACAGCCATATGCTTTTCCTTTTCTACTACCCAAAATAGCTATCAAAATATTTGTGCTAAAGGGAGAGCACACAGATATTATCTGTTATGCCCATATTAAAAAATTAACTTAAGATTTAATAGAACTTATTAGTTAAAATCAATGATGTAACCAGTGTTACCACTGTTACCAGTGAAATTGGAAATGGATGTGTTTAATGAGCTTTATTCTGGAAGGCATACAAGGCAAGGGGGATTAGCAATGCGAGTAATGAAAATATACTGCCCTGAGTGTGGACACACTTATAGGCTAACGCTGACATTTTCACATTCTATTTGTCATAAGAAGCCCGAAGACCAGCCAAAGCAGCTATGTTTTGATGTTATCGAAAATAGAGCATAAGAGCATAGCGAAAAGTAAATTAAGGTGAATGGTATAAAGGTAATTTTGATATATAACCAAGTGGCGATTATTACTAATAGTAATTAAATATGTTTAATGAAAAACGTAATATTCGAATAGAAGTGAGTGACAATAAAAAAGTCATAGAGCTAAGGGGATATACAGAAAAAGAAGCCCACCGTTTGATTGACACGTGGTTAAATAAAGATTCATTAGTTCAAAAAACAAACACTAAAATAAAAAATTAATTCGTTCATATTTCAGTTTTCTATTTCCTCTCAATCCGTATGGATGCTGGTTTTTCAGTTTTTATGCGGCTTCAACTCTTAAGTGAAAATCTCACGTAAAATAGAAAAGCTATTTATATTCAAGTGATTATAAATTAATTCGCTAGGTGTGCTTCACTTGAAAACTGAAATTTATTGAAAATATTTTCACACATTTCAGTTTGAGATTTTCGGCGACTCCCTAGTATTGGCAAGGCTTGGCGATATGTTTTGTAGAATTTTAAAACTGAAATAATTTTATGATCCAAATTGTGCAGGCGGGTGCGGTGTAGTGCATTTTACGTGGTAGAGATCTTTATTTCGTGAGGGGGGGCTTCGTTTGTTATTTCTTCCTTGTTTTACTTCTAGAGGGCTAGATATGAGGTAAGCTATATTATCATCATTGATGATTGGTAATCTTTTAAACATTAAGGATAGTAAAATGCATAGGACGAATTCTTCGCCTCAATTTCCACAATTAAAAAATGAAATCAGTGACTATAAAGAATCTATGTTTGAATGGTGGGATTCGATAGATGAGTCAAAGATTGGTGAGTGGACATTTTTGCTTTGTTTAGCCTGTTGGGGTGTTTCAGATGAAGTATTTAAGTTAATAGCTTTTACGATTGCATTACTTTTCTTTAGTGAGCGTTTTGTCATGATTGCCAAAGCATCAACATTTACCACAAAAAAAGAATCTGAGCTATTTAAAAAAATACGTGCGGCCAGAGTATCTGATAATGAGTTTTATGAGCTTATTATGCAACTTAAAAGTGTCATAAGAAATAGAAGCCTTTTTAAGTCTTGCTTAGTCATAAAGAGAACGTGGGAGTTTATATTATCTTATGCATTTTTATTCTTCTCATTTTGGTATGTAATTGAAACGTACTTCAAACAATAGAACAAAAAACTCAACTGGTAAGGCTGAGTTTTTTGTATATGCAATACTTGCATGAAAGTCCGATATTTCAAAGCTAACAATATAAGTTTAATCTTTTCAGTTGGATATCTCAACCAATAACGGGCTGATACTTTTTAGGGGAAGTGGACAGCGCGCTGTAGTGCATTTTTCGTGGTTTTGTAATTTACGTTGAAATTGCTAACTATTTTGTTAGAGCAATCCAAAATATCTGCTATTTTGGACAACTGGCTAAAAAAGAAATATTATTACAAACAAACATAAAAATTTTTTGCACTTTGACCTATACCTAACTCTATATTTTATCAACAAAACTGCGCTCTGCTGTCATGTGGAAAGGGCTAATACGATATGGAAAACCATAGTGATTCAATAGATTATTGGAAAAATGAAATTGTTGCTTTTCTTGCCCTTACTTCTTTAAAAGGGGTTGGTTATTGGACTTTAAGAAAAATTTATGAATCTCAACTTGGTTTTAAAGAGCTTTTGAAAGCTGATTCGGAAGAGGTACTTAGTAGATACTTACGTATTCCATTACCTAAAGGGGTGCTATGGAGCGAGTATCAACAGAAATTATGGGCATCAGGTATTGAAAGAGCGAGGAATCTTAAGAATAATGGTGTAAATTTATATTTTTATGACCAGCCTTCGTTTCCAGAATCTTTGAAGTCAATCAGTGAGCCACCCTACTGGATTTTTGTAAGTGGCCAGCTAGATAACTTAAAGAGAAAATCAGTTGCTATAGTTGGAACAAGAAAGCCATCAATCGATGGGATGTTTTTAACAAAAATATTAATTTCCTCTTTAAATGATCTTAATTTATGTACTATAAGCGGGCTAGCGACGGGAATTGACCAGTTATGTCACACCGAATCTATCAGGTATGGAATACCAACAGTTGCAGTATTGGGTAATGGAATCTTCGTTGAATTTCCTAAAGGTGCATCTAGTATCAGTCATGAAATAATTAAAAATAATGGAACAATAGTGACTGAGTACCTTCCTGAACAAACATATAGTTCAGAAAACTTTGTTAGAAGAAATAGAATACAAGCTGCATTATGCTCAGTACTCTTTCCAGTTGAGTGGAAAATTAAGAGTGGTACTGCTCATACAGTCGAGTATGCATTTAAATATAATAAAAAAATTATAAATATCTATTTACCAAAAACGTATGCAGAAAGACCTGAACTAGTATTTTCAGAAAAAAATAGAGGTGCAATCTCTATTGAATTACCAAAGAATATTACCAGCGTATTATCTGAAATTAGTAATGAAAAAAAGGATGCTCCAGCCCAACAAAGCTTAGATTTTTAAGGGATATATCATGAGTAGAATCAAAGGTGTTATTTTAAGTGTAGAAGATACATTATTCCCTCAAGGTGCTATTGTAAATGCTGAAATATTTTCAGAAATTGATAAATTAATAAAATTGTTTAGAGATAAACGTATTGAATTTGTAGTGTTTACTAATAGACGATGGCTTTCTCGTAAAGATGGACGCAACCTAGAAGATATTCTACACGAGCGTTGGGGCGACTTCACTTATTTATCCAGAGATAAAGATGATAATATCCCATGGAAGCCAAAAGCGGATGCAACTAAATATGTTCTGGAACGTATGGGTTGGGAAAGTACTGAGACTATTTATATTGGTGCTACTGAGAATGATATGCAGACCGCAGTTAATGGTGAGCTTTTATTCTTAAGAGCTACTTGGTGGGCGGATAAAATCAACTATGGCTTTGAGTTCTCATCACCTAAAGATATTGCTAGATATATAGATACCTTTTGTTTGAGAGAACATTTATGGTGTCATGAAATTCATGATGAGGACTTTAATTACTATGCCTTAGCTCCTTTTAGCACGATGAAAGAAGAGTATACATTATACTCGCAAGATGCTCGAGCGGCTGCTAAGCATGGACTAGGTCACCCTGATTTTTGGACTAGTGCTCTAATAACGAGTTTATATTTCAGTGGACTACATAAAGAAATAGACTATGTGAGTGTGTATCCTGGACATCAAGAAGGATACGGTAATAATATTATGGATGAAGCTATTTCTTTATTTGGAAAATGTTTCAGGAAAAACTATATCCCAGATCTGATTATTAGACATTCGACAGCAATAAAATCACAATCTGCAAGAAATGCTGGAATTGAAATTAATCACTGTAATCAATTAAATACAATTCATATAAATAAAACGCCTCTTAGAACGCCAGAAGTTAGGTATAAAAAATCGCCATTAGGAAAGGGTAAAACAGTTTTATTGATCGATGATATTACGACAAGAGGTTATAGCTTCGAGGCTGCAAGGGCATTTATAGAGCAAGCAGGTGCGAAAGTTATACTTGTTTCTTGGTTAAAAACGATAAATACAGATATATATACATTGTCTAAACTACCTGAATTTAATGCTTATGAGCCTAATACATTTGAAAATGTGAAGTTAGGGAAAACGCATAGTTATCGTGCTAATATCGTCGATAACTTAGCTCCAGCAGAGCTAACGGAGCTGTTTAAAAAATATCAAAATTGGGATTGGCCATTTTGATTTATTAAAATTAAAAGAGAATATATATTCATCATGTTTATTCTACCTTCTAGGTACAAAGCATGATTATAAATTCCACGGATGGAGTTTTTATCAACATGCGCAAGTTGTAATTCAATCCATGCACTATCAAAACCTTTCTCATGCAAAATAGTGCTCATCATGTGTCTAAATCCATGACCTGTCAGTCTGCCTTTATAGCCAATCTTGGCGATAACCTTATTTATACTAGCTTCACTGATAGGTTTTCTTGCATCATTGCGACCCGGAAAAAGTATTGGATAGTTACCTGTAATGACTTGCAGCTTACCAAGTATTTCTAGAACCTGTGGTGATAGGGGTACTAAGTGAGGGCGACGCTTTTTCATTCGTTCTTTAGGTATTTCCCAAAGTGCATTTTCAAAATCAAATTCTGACCATTCCGCGAATCTTAACTCAACAGTTCTAACACCAGTAAGCATTAATAACTGGGTGGCATATTTGGTTACTTTGCTACCTTGGTAGTTATTCAGGGCTTTGACAAAATCAGGGATTTCATTTTCACGTAGGAACGGAAAGTGCTTAGTTTCTGGCTTGTTCATAGCTCCAGCTAAATCGGGAGCAGGATTATATTTTACTCTGCCTGTAATGACGGCATATCTAAATACCTCCCCACAACGACGACGGATCTTGCTTGCTTGTTCAAGTGCGCCGCGCTTTTCTATCTTTTGGAGGACTGCAAGTAGTTCTAATGGAGCTATTTGGTCTATCGGTCTACTTCCAATATAAGGAAAAACGTCATTTTCAAAGCAACGTAATATTTCATTTGCATAACCTTCTGTCCAAGTGGTGCATTTTGATGCATGCCATTCCATTGCAACTGCGTGAAATGTATTCTCTGTGGCGTATTTGAGGGTTATTTTTTCTGATTTACGTGCATCACTAGGATTGATGTTTTCTGATAGTTGTTTTTTTGCTTCGTCTCTTTTTCTTCTAGCATCAGCTAAAGATACTTGATCATAAACACCTAAAGAGATCATTTTAGGCTTGCCAGCAAACCGATAACGAAAACGCCAACCTTTAGAACCATTAGGTTCAATAAGTAGTGACAAGCCTTTACCATCATTTAAGGTATACGCTTTATCTTTAGGTTTGGCTTTGCGAATTTGAATGTCAGTTAGCAGCATAATGTGTATAGTTTTTCCATTGAACCTAGACCTATACGCAATAATATACACATTAGCACTTAGATTCCAGTAAACATTGTAGGACATTGTTAGACAATGATGTCATTTAATTGATTGGTTTTAATGTAAAAACTAGACTTTATGAGATGTTTTTAGAAGTGCTAATGGCGTCCCCTGCAGGAATCGAACCTACAACTAGCCCTTAGGAGGGGCTCGTTATATCCATTTAACTAAGGGGACATAGCAGATATATAACAGAGGGGGCATTTTACTTCAGACCTCTAATTGAATCAAGTTGTTACGTTGAATTAATTTAATAGAACAGGAATCAACATCACCTAATGATGCTATTTTGTACAAAATGAGTGGAAATAGACCAATATTACAGCAATTGTGCTTTTATCAAAGATTATCTTGGGGCAACGCCTTCATTTACAAAAATAATTATTCTGTACTGTATATTGATATTGAGCTAATACACATGAATTTGGTGATAACTTCGCAAAATCTATCAGTGAAAAAATACGCCATGACGGAATATCAAAAAACATCTGTGTCCAATATTTGAGCAATTAAAGATGTTACTGATAATACCAATGATGATTTGACCATTCTTTGATAACGCTCTTTTTGGAGATCCACTAATTGTAAATCCACTTGGTCTTCTGGCAAATTAAATAGCATCATTTTGGGGAGCGGATTGATGCAATGTAACATCTCAATTGAACCTAATATTTCATCATCAATAAACGAAAAACGTTTCGTTTCATCTGATGAAAGCACTTCATTTAATGCCAGTAGTAATTCTATATCTTCATAAACTTCTCGAGAAATAGCACCTAATGCAAACAATAATTTTAATCTTATTGATAATTGTCCTAATGGGCCGTCTCCTTCTAATAAAGGCTCAACAGCATATTTAACAGCGTAATCATCCTTACGGAAAACTTTTAACATTAACTGATCAACAGATTCCGTGATCAATACGATAACTTCTTGAATGAATAAATGAATGCTTAAATTCTGATTTAATCGCTCAAGGATCTCGTTTTCTTTCTTTTGTCTATTTTCCATAATGACTCTTTACTTCACTTCATAGCAATGTCTTATACACTGCCATGAAGTGAATATTAACCGCCTTTATAATTTGCACATCTGACTAGATGCAATTATTTATCCATTAATTGGTATTGTTGGCATATAGATGAAATTATCTGCGGATAATCCGTCAATCGACAAAGTTGTTCAATCGCTTTTTCTAACCCATATTCACGGATACATCTTTCCATTTCTACAGCTTGTGGATCTTCATTACACCTAAAATGTAATGCAGCAGCAATACCGATAATTAAATTACGGTTATCAAGTTGATACTCAAGGGTTCCTAAAAGTGGTTTAATTAAACGATCTTCTGGACTCAATTTGCGCATCGGTTGACGCCCAACTCGCTCAACATCATCATGTAAATAAGGATTAGCAAAACGACCTAATATTTTTTCAATATATTGTTCGTGTTTAATAGGATCAAATCCGTAACGTTGGATTAATACTTGACCACTTTCTTGCATTGCACCTTTTACAATTGAAGCGATATAAGGATCATTGATTGCATCACAAATCGTTTTATGTCCCCTTTGTTGACCAAGATATGCAGTGATAGCATGCCCTGTATTTAAGGTAAATAGCTTGCGTTCGACAAATGCCATCAAATTATCGGTTAATTCCATGCCTTTTATCGCGGGAATATCCCCAACAAATTGAGTTTGGTCGACAATCCACTCACTGAAGGTTTCTACAGTGACATCAAGTGGGTCGTCGTTTGCTGCGTCCATTGGCGGAACAATACGGTCAACAGCAGAGTCAACAAAGCCTACATGTTCATCAACCCAGAAATGCGATGAGGCAGGAATATGCGCCAATACATGCTGTTTTAATTGGCTTGTGCCCCTCACCATATTTTCACATGCAATGATATTTAATGGTTTGGTATTTCCCATCTCCATTCGCAACAAAATACCTTTTGCCAATGTTTCTGCTATTTTTTCTAAAATCTGCGGGCCAACGGCGGTTGTCACCATGTCGGCTAGCGCGATATGTTCAATAGTTTTAGGATCTAAACTATTAATCGCATTAACTCGTTGCACTTTTTCAATACTGTGTACTGCACCAACAACATGAACATTATAACTTTGTTGATGTGCTAATTGATCGATGAGTTGTTGATTAACATCTGCAAATGTCATTTGAGAATTTGCATCTGCTAATAATTTACCGATAAAACCACGGCCGATATTGCCTGCACCAAAATGAATCACTTTCATTATTAAACTCCTTACGCTGCACTTTGTGTTGATAAAATTTCGAGAACTTCTTGAACACTCTTCGTGTGACTCAGTTTTTCTATCATTCCATCTTCATCTAATGCCGAGGTAATCCGTGTAATAACTTGAATATGCTCATTATTACGTGCAGCAATTCCTATGACTAAATGGGCAATATCTTCTGGCTCATCACCAAATTGAACGCCTTCTGGGTATTGGCAAATAACAATTCCTGTTTTTAAAACGCGATCTTTAGCATCAATAGTGCCATGCGGAACAGCTATTGATTCACCAAGATAAGTGGAGGTCATTTTCTCTCTATCTAACATTGCCTCAACATACTCTTGTTCAACATATCCTCCTTCAACTAATTTTTGTCCTGCAAAACGAATCGCTTCCTCTTTATTCTTTGCAGTTAAGTTGAGGTGAACATGTTGCGCACTCAATGTAAATAATGCTTTTTCTTGTGCATCACTGTCATAATATTCATCATTTGCTGCCACAATATTTTGTTTAATTAAACGGCCATCATTAGCAGCTTGCGGATGTTTATTCGCAAGTAATCGAGTCACTAAATCATTATATATTTGGCTATCTAAAAAATTACTAAGTGATATATGCATCGCATTAGGTGCAAATGTTTTTGCTCTGGCTGTTAAATCTTTATGTGTCACAACAATATCAACATCTGACGGTAAGTCATTAATCGCCATGTTATTGACTGAAATAGAATGCAATCCAGCATCTTTTATTTTTTTAGCCAGTACACCCGCTCCCATTGCACTTGATCCCATCCCTGCATCACAGGCAACAATTATTTTTTGCACATGTTCTAAACTTTCAGCACTATTAGTTTGCGCATTATCACTATTTTTTTCACCCGAGGATTTGGATTGCGACTTCATTTCCCGCATTTTTTTCGTTGCATTGGCTAAATCATCCTGATCACCAACGCGCGTTCTTTTTAATAAAATTGCAGAAACGAGGAATGAAACAATAGTGGCACTCAGAACAGATAAAATCACACCAATTAATGATGATTTTGGTGTCATCAGCAATACCGCAAAGATTGAACCCGGTGAGGCTGGGGAAACAAGGCCTGCATGAAAAATGCCCATCACAAAGACACCCGTCATACCGCCTAAAATGACAGCTATCAGTAAACGCGGATTCATCAATACATATGGGAAATAAATCTCATGTATTCCACCAAAAAAGTGAATGATTGCAGCGCCTGAAGCGGATTGTTTAGCGCTTCCTTTGCCAAAAAACATATAGGCTAATAACACACCTAAACCTGGACCTGGGTTTGCTTCAATCAGAAAGAAAATTGATGATCCTGTTTCGGTTGCTTGTTGAATACCTAAAGGTGAGAAAATACCGTGGTTAATTGCATTATTGAGGAAAAGAATTTTTGCAGGCTCAACAAATATTGATGTCAGTGGCAATAAATTATGCGCCACCATCACATTGACACCCGCAGAAAGCACTTTTGACATGCCTTCAACTAACGGGCCAATCGCCAAATAGGCAAGAATCGCCAGTAACATGCCAATAATGCCGGATGAAAAGTTATTCACCAACATTTCAAAACCTGTTTTTACTTTTCCCGCCATCCAACGGTCAAAGCGGCGAATAGCTAAACCACCAAGAGGTCCAGCAATCATTGCGCCCATAAACATTGGCATGTCAGCTCCGACAATCACCCCCATTGTGGTGATTGCGCCAACAACTCCGCCGCGTTCACCGCCAACTAAACGACCGCCGGTATAGCCAATTAATAAAGGAAGTAAATATGTGATCATGGGTCCCACAAGTTGGGCTAATGTTTCATTAGGCCACCAACCTGTTGGAATAAAGAGAGCAGTAATTAGCCCCCAAGCGATAAAAGCACCAATATTGGGCATAACCATGTTACTGAGAAATCGCCCAAAATTCTGTACCTTTAGTTTGACATTTGATGTTACCATAATAGAACCCCGTGGTACGAAAATGATATGGTTATAACGTTATCGCCAAATAACGTTTGTGATTCATGAACAGTTTCACTCTAGCATGACTGTTATCGGATGCGTACCACGTGGGCTTTTTGTGACCAATCTCACCATATCCCCCCTATTCCCCCTACCTATTGGGTGATCTTAATCACGATTTATTCCCGTTAAAAAACTACATCGTTTATTTTTTGCGCATAATTAAAAGTAAATGTGATACATATCACCATTTTATTACTCGTATTTATTACGAAATAGTGACGACAATCACAAATTATTTTCATGTTGTGCTAATTTTTGGGAAAACCTTACTCAATTTCCGATGTGATAAATTTATTTTGTAATAAAATTTCAGAATTAGATAATGGAATTAAGCACTATTGTTATTAAATTGTTTACGCTGATTTAAGTAGAAAGGGAATGAATAAAGGCTGGGAAAGCACCCCACTTAATATTGAGTGAGGTGCTGAATATAGAGGCTCAAATAAATATCGGTATCAATACTTCTCTGATTTTTTACCTAACGAGTTAAGGCTTTGGATAATTCGCCCAAGCTTGAGGTTCGATAAATCCATCATAAATACGTTGTGACCGAATATAATCAGCATACTCTTTTGATTCGAAAGCATCTTTTAAATCTTTAGCCCATTGAGAATCTGTATCTTTTTGCATGACAGTCACAACGACGCGATGTTCTAATGGTGAATCTTCTACAACTAACCCATCCGCAATACGCTGACCCGCACTTGCAACATAATTGCCATTCACCACAACAAAATCAACATCATCAAGTAGACGTAAACCTTGTGCAGCATCTGTTTCACGTATATCAAGATTATATTTTGCAGGTTCGATATCATTAACACTGAAAGTCAATGTACTGATATTCGGTTTTATTTTTATCCAACCTAATTGTTCTAAAATACGAGCGCCACGCTCGGCATTTACCGGATCATTAGATAAAGCGACGATCATGCCGTTTTGAACATCATCAATTGATTTATGTTTATTTGAACGCAAACTTTGTGGCGCACTTGGAGAATCTGTCAGCGCTACCATATTAATATTATTTTTCTTATTGTAAGCGTCCATATAGGCCCGACTTTGATTTACTGAAGCATCAATTGATCCCTCTTCAAAGGCTGGGTTAATTTGTCTATTCTGAGAGAATTGACGCAAAGTGACCTTATAACCTTTCTCTTCAAGAATAGGGACAATTCCTTTATCAACTTGATCAATATAATTACCAACACCAAACCCAATCACGATCTCTTTTTTATTGGCATTATCTTTTTCGCTATGGTCATTACATGCTGATAATCCGATAGCCGCTGCCGCAATCAACGAAATTAATTTTATTTTTTGTTTCAACATAATGTTACAGCCCTGTGTGAATAATGTTGGCAGTATAATCATGTTTTTTAATTCTACTTAGACCGTATCGTTATATCTTAATACAAAAAGAATATAAATTTTATTTTTTATAACTTTATCGAATAACGTTATGACAAATTGTTAGTTCGTATAATGAATCGCTTGATATGTAATGTGAGGAGTAAAAAAAACGTTAAAAAAAAGTGAGTTATAACATGCCAATTTTCAATAATGATTTAATCAACTCTTTGATTAAAATTACACCAGAGTCAAATTTAACGACCGTGCGAGAAGAACGTTTAAGTGCAACCGAAAATACACAACTCGCTTTCACGACCATTTTTTCAACACCATCGGTATTGTTAACTCAAGATGTTAAATATGAATTTGCTCATCTTGTGGCTCAACAAACAGGAAGTTTAGTTTTAGCGCATTTTTATAAAGCGCTAATTAAAGAATCCTCCAATGATCTTAATACTGCGGCACTTTTAGCGGCCAAAAATTACTTGCAGGTATTAGTTCATTCACCGAAAAAAACACATTATGAATTAATCCAATCATTAACAGAGCAAGGTTGGAATGAAGCCGATATTATTTTACTTGCCCAATTGATTACCTTTGTCACTTATCAAGCAAGACTTGTTGAAGGGCTTTTATTACTTCAAGGTGTCGACACTCAACCTCCTTCTTCACTTACTGCGCCAATCACGGCGGGTCATTGGAATATCAATGCACAAACCCACCAAGGTTTACCCGCACCAACCGCTTTTACTCAAGATCAATTAGGTTGGGCGTCTTGGCTAAAAGCCAGAGAACAGCAAACATTAAGCTCTGATGAAGCTTTGGTCATGAAAAAATTTGGCCAACTTAATTCGGAATATTTTTTACTGCTTGCACACCAAAGTAAAATTTTAGAGATCAGAACATTAATTGACCGCGGTATTTTTATACCTCCGGTGGATTACCGCGCTGGGAACGTGAATTTGCTGCCGCTGTAGTGAGTAAAGTGAATGGTTGCATTTATTGTGCTTCTGTTCATGCACGCAAAGCGAGCCAATATGCAAAAGATCGCAAAGATGATGTTAATCAGTTACTAGCGACACCAGCAGGTGACATTTTAGCGACAGGATTTGATGAAAGGTTAACGGCTATCACGGATTTGTCTGCTTCATTATCCGCAACGCCGATACAAGCAGCTCACCAGCAAATTAAAACGTTACGACAACTTGGCTTATCCGAATTAGAACTGCTTGACCTTATTCAATCTACTGCCTTTTTCTCGTGGGCAAATAGATTAATGTTGTCGCTAGGAGAACCATTTGAACTCAATGAAAATCAGGAGAACGAAAATGGTAAACACTAATGGATTAGCTGAATTAGAAAAACAAATCGCGCAAGATTTACACTATCTGAATATCCCATTAAACCGCTGGGCATTGTCAGCCATTGATTCAGAAAATCAATTAGATGTAGCAATTATTGGTGCTGGCATGTCAGGTGTTACAGCCGCTTTTGCATTGAAGTTACAAGGGATTGAATCTGTCATTTTTGATATGGCGGTAAAAGGAAAAGAAGGTCCCTGGGAAAAACCTGCGCTAATGGAAACATTACGTTCGCCAAAACAGGTTGTAGGGCCTGCTTTAGCATCACCTTCGCTAACATTCCAAGCTTGGTTTAAAGCGCAATTTGGTGATGAAGCATGGGAGGCATTAGATAAAATACCGCGTTTGCAATGGGGCGAATATCTACAATGGTTTAAAACCATAACAGATCCTGTTGTCTTTAATGAATATCAGTTAATTGATATTCAACCTAAATCATCAGGCTACTCGCTGACATTTCAAACACCTACTGGCATACAGCATTATCAGGCTTTACATGTCATTCTTGCCACTGGCATGGAGTCATTTAGTGAGCCGAATATCCCTGACTTTATGGATGATATTCCTGCAAAATATTGGGAACACTCTTATACGGGAAGTGATTATGCACGTTTCAAAGGTTTAGACATTGGCGTTGTTGGCTATAGTGCGGGAGCAATGGATAGCTCTGCAACAGCACTTGAACATGGTGCAAATTCAGTCGAATTGCTTATACGCGCAAGTGATATGCCAAGAGTAAATCGGGGAAAAGTGGCCGGAAGCCCTGGATTAACACAAGCTTATGTTAATTTCACTGATGAACAAAAATGGCATTATAGTGATTATGTTGTCAAAGCAAAAACCCCTGCTCCACATGGTAGTACCTTAAGGGTTTCTCGCCATCAAAATGCTTTTTTTAATTTTGATACACAAATCAAACAGGTAAAAGTCGTTAATAACAAGCTATTGGTGAAAACGACTCAAGGTGACTTTGAGTTTGATTACCTTATTTTAGCCACTGGTTATCGCATAAACTGGCAAAAGCACACTGCTTTCAATGCTATTGCGCCTCTTATCAAAATATGGGGAGATGTCTACACGCCTCCTCAAAATGAGGAAAATAGTGAGCTTTCATCCTACCCCTATCTTGGCCAATATTTTGAATTTCAAACCAAATTGCCAGATCAATTACCCAACTTAAACAAAATCTATTGTTTTAATTTAGCCGCAACATTAAGCATGGGTCCCATTATTGGATTGATCCCAAATACCAATACCAGTGCGCAACGATTGGCCGAACATATTGCAGGTCAATTATATCTTGCTAATCAAGAGCAACATTTAGAACAAGTAAAAAATAGTACTGATGCCGAACTATTCGGTGATGAATGGCAACCCGCGTTACCTTATCACCAGAGAATTCCGCAAACGGACAATGTGGAGTAATCAATGATTTCATTTCAAAATATTCAAAAAATTTATGAAAAAGATGGGCACTCATTGACCGCCCTGCAAGATGTGAATTTACGCATTAATGAAGGCGATATTTTCGGCTTTATTGGATATAGCGGTGCAGGAAAAAGTTCATTAATTAGGCTCGTCAATCAACTTGAAAAACCAACTTCAGGTGAAGTTGTGATTAATGGGCAAAATATTGCCAATCATAATGCAGCCGAAATTCGGGCACATAAAAAAAGTATTGGCATGATATTCCAGCATTTTAATTTGTTAGAAACAAAAACAGTCGCTCAGAATATTGCGATGCCATTAGTTTTATCTGGTCTTAATAAACAAGAAATCGACCAGCGCGTTAATGATATTTTAGCCTATGTTGAGTTGAGTGATAAAAAACATCAATACCCAGGGCAGTTATCAGGTGGACAAAAACAACGCGTTGGTATTGCTCGCGCGCTAATTAATAACCCTAAAATATTATTATGTGATGAAGCAACATCTGCGCTTGATCCTCAAACGACCCAATCTATTCTGTCTTTATTAAAAAAGATAAATAAAGAGCAAAACATCACTATTTTACTGGTTACCCACGAAATGGAAGTGATTGAGCAAGTCTGTAACCGTGTTGCCGTTATGGAAAATGGGCGCGTAGTCGAGGAAGGTACAATACTTGATATTTTTGCTAAACCTCAGCAGCCAACAACACAAAAATTTGTGCGAACAGTGCTCAATGAAGAGATCCCTGAACGTGTTTTACATAATCTTGAACATCAAAATAATGTCTATCGACTCGAGTTTTTAGGCTCTTCAGCACAACAACCCGTCGTCAATGAGTTGATCTTACAAGATAAAGTGAAAATAAATATTCTATTCGCCAATATGAAAGAAATTAGTGGCGTGGTGCTCGGCAGTATGTTTGTACAAATAATAGGTGATGACTTGGCGATTAGAGATGCTGTTGATTTCTTACGTCAACGCGGAGTAGCAGTTAATCAGGGGGAAGTATGACACAGTGGTTTGAAACAGCATTAACAGGTAAACAATTTTTACTGGCTATGTCCGAAACTTTTACAATGGTTTCTATTGCTTTGGTGATTGGTTCTCTACTTGGTATTTTACTAGGAATTGTTCTTATCGTCACCAGACCTGAAGGAATTTGGCCAAATAAAGGGATTTACCGTATTGTTAACCCCATAATTAATACATTGCGTTCACTTCCCTTTATTATTTTGCTTGTTGCCATGATCCCGCTTACGCGATTTTTAGTAGGTACATCAATTGGTACAACCGCAGCGATTGTTCCGCTGGTGATTTATATCGCACCTTATACCGCGCGTTTAGTTGAAAACTCATTACTTAGTGTTCATTCAGGCATCATTGAAGCGGCGGATTCAATGGGCGCAACCAACTGGCAAATTATATGGCATTTTATTTTACCTGAAGCAAAATCATCATTGATCCTGAGCTTAACCGCCGCAAGTATTACATTAGTTGGTGCAACTGCAATGGCTGGTGCAGTCGGTGGCGGCGGAATAGGTGATCTTGCACTCAACTATGGTTATCAGCGTTTTGACAACGTTGCCATGGCAATTACAGTAGTTACGCTAATTATTATTGTACAAGGAATGCAATTTATAGGGGATTATTTAGCTAAAAAAGCACGTTTTCATTAGTTTTTTCAAAAAAAATAATAATATTTTAGTTCTACTGATGAATAAGACAGCAAGAAATATCATTTAAATTCAATCTGATACATTACATTGATAAGCTGGGAATTAAATTACTATTAATAAAAATTTATTAATCATTTTAAATCTGTTGGAGAAGTTGGTTGGTATTAGCTACAAATGCCTTGTTCAACGTTTATATAATGACGGAAATTAAGTAATTTAAATGATGAATTACTCTCATTACAATTAAATTGAATAATTTTTAATTCATATTTATATAAATTTCTAATTTTTTAACACTGTAAAAAATAAAAGCCCAGAAAAGGGCTTTTATTTTCATAGTATATAAACACTAAAGATACACTTATCAGAGTATTCAACAAAGATAGTACTCAATTACCATTACCACAATTATGTTCTTAATTGAAACAAGCAAATGTTAATAACTTCATCTCGTTTCATTTTGGAACAAAAATAATTGTCTAATTAAATGAGTGAATAAATGGAATCATCGAATCCTTTAGATTCTTTATCTTCATCAATACGAGTATCTTCTTGCAGAACTTCGCTGAAAAACTCTCCCATATTTACATCTAATACTTTTAGAACTCTTACTAGGCAGTCAATATCAATACGGTTCACACCGCGTTCATAACGAAACAATTGTTGTTCGCTAATATCAATCTCTTTCGCTAACTGGAAAACAGTATAACCTTGAGATTTTCTTAACGACTTAATTTTTTGTCCGACTGCACAAGCGACAGGATATTTTGTATTCATAAACATTCTCGCTTCAACTTATATTATATTAATGAAATGAAAAATCATTGAGTGATTTTCTATGTTTTCTATTGTTATCTTTATTTATAGATATAGACATTTAGGTATATTAACAACGATTCAGCCTATATCTTACGGGGAATAATATACTAGCCATATAATTAGTTTCAACTAATCCAAAAATGACATTGCACTTGTGTAACGAAATATTTTTATCATCTAAAAAAGCTCAAAAACCGAAAATAACCCTTTACTTTCAATATGATAATTCATTTCACAACTTACACTTGTTGTTATAAACCCGAATAATGCGTTATAGCTTACCGGAATTATAATCTAAATTAGTACCAATTATCCGAAAAAAAATCTAAAAATAAAAGAAATAAACAGAATTATTTAATACTGTAACAAGTTTAATGGTTTTATAAAACGACATTCATTTTACGAGTATACGGATTTAGATAAGCATGTTTATACTGTAAATAAATGTAAATAAAAGAATTTTTTTAAAATTATCATTGTGATATCTTAAGTATCAACGAGTTACAAAGGCATATCTTCAGTTACAATTATTAAGGGTTATCCTGTTTTTTAAGTAGCAGCAAAGAAAAAGACAATTTATAGAGATAACATAGCAAAGCATTCCCATAAAGTAATCATTTCCTTTCTAATTTATGAAGCATACCACAAAATATAAAAAATTAAATTTTTATAAAAATAAAGAATTTAATATAAATAAATTCTTTATGTGAATGGATTTACAGGGTTATAGTCTAGATTTAACCAAGAAATGGGGACTTATTCGAACAATGTATCACTTAACCAGATTTTATCACGTGATAACACCCCCAAATAACCAATATAAAATAGCAACTTAAATCACTTTTATCTGATATTATTCCGACGCAAATCAATTATCAGCAACAATCACCTACTCAATATTAGTGTATACAGGTTATTAATGGTAAAGTCAGTCATTAAAATGATAACATCTACTACAAATCATTATTAACATCATATGTAATATCGTTTTATTATTGGTTTAATACAGGTATTTTGCATACATTCTATAATATTTATGTGACACAATTAAAATAGTTAGTTAAATCAAATTTTAAAGTATATTATTATGCGAAGTTAGAAATTTGCGATATATAAGGTATTCAGAAACAATAGATTTGATACGCGTAACAAGTGTTGCACTATTTGTATATGAGAAATTAGAAAGAATAAACAAACTCATTGATCCTATTTTTTCATTTTCGTCGGTATTTTCAATATCATATTTTCCATCACATAAATTCGATAAATAGTCACTTAAAAATACTTTATAATTAGATAAGGCTATTCTTGTAAATAGTAATAATTATTTTTATCTATTTCCTGTGTTTTTATACTCTTGCTCTAATAACAAATCTTTCCATAAAATTTTTACTTATAAAAAATGTAACTTGTTTTAATATGACAATACAGCTTGTATAATTATGTTACAAATTGAAATATTAAAACGTCACTGAGATCTTAATAAATAGTACTTTGAACAATATTCATCCTCTTCATGGGTGATGCCATAGGTCACTATAATGAAGTTATAATGTAATCATGCATTTTTGTTAAATCATACAAATAGGTAGTTAATGAATATAAAAAGATAAATAATGAATAAAAAATCAATTGGATTACAAATAAATATTGTATAATATAGTCAACCTAACCTCTATTCCAACAGAAAACTTTTCTCTTGCTTTCTCTAAAAACAGTATTATTAGGTATAATCACTTCATCATTACAAGCTTGAAATTCGTTGTCTTATATAATAACTATTAATTAATATCTGTATTGCTACTTATCACTAAACAATAAACAATATTACTCAGTCATTGAATCCATATTTATATCAAAAATAACATCATCTAGATTTTCTCCGCATACTTAACACAATCCGCTAATTACATTTTTATGCAGATTTTCATCTATAGCGAATAGAACATTAATATGTGCAGATTGATTTTTAGCTTATTTGATCATTAGGGTTATCTAATCTTTACTTGCAGAAAGCTATGTTGAGGAAATGATTTTTAGGCTTGGAGTTGAACGCCGCTTTTCATTTACACTCTACGTGCAATATGCTGGCTAGGTTTTACTGGAAAGTTTTAGTTCGCGGAGAGTTCAAGAGCTACAAACCATGTTCAACTGAGATCTGTATGCAAATTTTGGGTATTTATATTTGTACCCGGACGAAATAAGTCGTGCAGGATTATTCAGCCTTTGGCCTCACTCTACGGGTCGTTGCGACAAGCGCAACGCTGTCTCGCTTCGCTCGGCTCGAACCTGAGCGCAGCTTCTTACCTACACTCTACGTGCAATATGCCGAATTTKGATTTCTTATGGGGAATTTTATTTCTTTTTAGATGGTGGGTCGTGCAGGATTATTCGGCCTTTGGCCTCACCCTTCGGGTCGTTGCGACAAGCGCAACGCTGTCTCGCTTCGCTCGGCTCTAACCTGAACGCAGCTTCTCACCTACACTCTACGTGCAATATGCCAAATTTTGATTTCTTATGGGGGAATTTTATTTCTTTTTAGATGGTGGGTCGTGCAGGATTCGAACCTGCGACCAATTGATTAAAAGTCAACTGCTCTACCAACTGAGCTAACGACCCATCTTTGGATATGTCTGATATGTCTTTCTTCTTGAGTGGTGGGTCGTGCAGGATTCGAACCTGCGACCAATTGATTAAAAGTCAACTGCTCTACCAACTGAGCTAACGACCCTCAAGATATGCGATTTACTAATGATGAAGTGGTGGGCGATACCGGGTTCGAACCAGTGACCCCCTCCTTGTAAGGGAGGTGCTCTACCAACTGAGCTAATCGCCCACTTCATGAGAAGTTTCACATCTTCAATAAATAAATGGTGGGCGATACCGGGCTCGAACCAGTGACCCCCTCCTTGTAAGGGAGGTGCTCTACCAACTGAGCTAATCGCCCATTTATTTATTTCTTACTACTTTGTACTCTATCGTCAACGGTGGTGGGCGATACCGGGTTCGAACCAGTGACCCCCTCCTTGTAAGGGAGGTGCTCTACCAACTGAGCTAATCGCCCATTTATTTATTTCTTACTACTTTGTACTCTATCGTCAACGGTGGTGGGCGATACCGGGTTCGAACCAGTGACCCCCTCCTTGTAAGGGAGGTGCTCTACCAACTGAGCTAATCGCCCCGTCGTCGATGGAGGAGCATTATAGGGATACTGAGTTCTGAGTCAACGATTTTTAAATAGTTTTTTTCTGTTCGTCGTAAAAATAAGCAAGATGTTTCAATATCCACCAGCAAAGTATCATATTTAACCAAAAAATGACAATTACGGATAAATATAAAAAGTAAATAAGACGACTAAAACGGTTCGTCTTAGAAATTTAATGGTATTTATCGGGTTATCTTTGATTAATTAACCTCAGAATTAATAACTTGATTGAGGAATCACTGTAGGGTGATAGAATAGAACGATATCTTATGCTTGCTGATTGGCTTTACAAGGTAAAAAGGATGGTGCGCCTAAAAACACACTCTTATTTTATCGCGTAATGACATTTTTATAAAAATTATCGCTAACATGTTAGTAAAACAGATAATCTCAGCATAATAGAAATCACGTATCGCAATTAAGGCAATCTCGATGAGTAAAATTAAAACCCGTTTTGCACCTAGTCCAACTGGTTACTTGCATGTTGGAGGAGCTCGTACAGCCCTTTATTCTTGGTTATTCAGCCGTCATAATCAGGGGGAATTCGTTCTACGTATCGAAGATACTGACCTAGAACGTTCAACTCAAGAAGCTATTGACGCCATTATGGATGGTATGAACTGGTTGAATTTAAATTGGGATGAAGGTCCTTATTACCAAACTAAGCGTTTTGATCGCTACAATGATGTCATTGATCAAATGCTAGAAGCTGGCACTGCATATCGTTGTTACTGTTCAAAAGAACGTTTAGAAGCCCTACGTGACCAACAAATGGCAGATGGTGAAAAACCACGTTATGATGGTTGCTGCCGTGATCATGCACATAATCATACCCCTGACGAACCACATGTTGTCCGTTTCCGTAACCCGCAAGAAGGTTCGGTTATCTTTAATGATAATATTCGTGGCCCAATTGAATTCAGTAACCAAGAGTTAGATGATTTAATTATTCGTCGTACTGATGGTTCACCAACGTATAATTTCTGTGTTGTTATTGATGACTGGGATATGGAAATCACCCATGTTATCCGTGGTGAAGACCATATCAACAATACACCTCGCCAAATTAATATTCTGAAAGCATTAGGTGCTCCTGTACCAGAATATGCGCATGTCTCTATGATTTTAGGTGATGATGGTAAAAAACTGTCTAAACGCCACGGTGCTGTGAGTGTAATGCAATATCGTGATGAAGGTTATCTACCTGAAGCGCTGCTTAATTATTTAGTGAGATTAGGTTGGTCACATGGCGACCAAGAAATCTTTTCTCGTGAAGAGATGATCGAATATTTCAGCTTAGATGCCATTAGTAAATCAGCCAGTGCATTTAATACTGACAAACTTCTGTGGTTAAACCATCACTATATTAATGCATTACCACCTGAAGAAGTCGCAACTCACCTTGCTTGGCATATTGAACAGCAAAATATCAATACTCAAAATGGTCCACAATTAGTTGATCTCATTAAACTATTAGGTGAACGTTGTAAAACATTAAAAGAAATTGCTGAATCTTGTCACTATTTCTATGAAGATTTCAGTGAATTTGATGCAGATGCCGCGAAAAAACATTTACGTCCAGTAGCACGTCAGCCACTTGAAGTTGTAAAACAAAAACTGGCAGCTATCACAGATTGGACAGCAGAGAATGTTCATCAAGCTATTGAACAAACTGCGACTGAATTAGATGTTGGTATGGGTAAAATTGGTATGCCGCTACGCGTTGCTGTAACAGGTGCCGGCCAATCCCCAGCATTAGATGTGACTGTTCATGCTATCGGGCAAGCTCGCACTCTTGCTCGTATTGACAAAGCACTTGCCTTTATTGCCGAACGTGAAGCTAGCGCACAATAATTGAATACTAAATAACCTCATGGTGAAATTAACCATGAGGTTATTCCCTTCCTTGAAATCACCGCTAATTTACTGTTTTGCTGATTAAATGCTCTATAATTCAGCAGTCAAATCTAAATCCACATTATTTGATTGACACTCCGACATTGCTTGAATATTATGCCTCCCGTCCAAAGATTTTGTTTGGGGCTATAGCTCAGCTGGGAGAGCGCTTGCATGGCATGCAAGAGGTCAGCGGTTCGATCCCGCTTAGCTCCACCATCTAATTCCCTGTTAGATGGCAAACAAAACACTTTTTTTGGGGCTATAGCTCAGTTGGGAGAGCGCTTGCATGGCATGCAAGAGGTCAGCGGTTCGATCCCGCTTAGCTCCACCAAAAACCTTTCCTTGATTCGTATAATTCCCGTAAAAATCCTTACAAAACAATTAGCTTAAAAATAACGCTATTGTGCTGTGTAACCGCCATCTACCGGAATGAATGCGCCTGTCATAAAACTGCTCTCATCAGAAAGGAGAAAAGCAACTGTTTTTGCAATTTCTTCGCGCGTTGCCATCCGCACCATCGGATGCATTCCTGCCATCCATGATTGAATATTGTCAGGTAGCGCTAAAATATTTGGTGTTGCAACATAGCCTGGCCCAATTGCATTTATTCTGACTCCTTTTTGTGCATATTCTAATGCTGACGCCCGTGTTAAACCAAGCACTGCATGTTTGGCAGCGGTATAAGGCGCAATTCCTGCAATACCAGTAATTCCATTGCATGCGGATAAATTCACAATGGCTCCCCCACCGCTACGAATAATTGCCGGTATTCCGTACTTTAAGCCATAAAAAGTACCCGTCACATCTGTCGCCATGACAGCATCCCATTCATCCAAAGCGTAATCTTCAATCAAAACACCGTGTGAGCCCGTGATCCCTGCATTATTAACCAGATAATTCAATCCGCCATAGTGCTTTTCAATTTGACTAATAACCGCCTCAACACTTTTGGGGTCTGTCACATCCATAACAATAGGAATTATTTTTTTCTCACTTGGATCAATGTTATTTGCCGCCGTTTCTAACGTTTCTTTGTGTCGTCCCGTAATAACTACAGTTGCACCACATTGATATAAATATTGAGCGATCCCTTCCCCTACACCTGTTGATGCTCCTGTGATTAATGCCACCTTACCTTGAAAATTTTGCATATTCAGCCCAATTAGTTAACTTTAGTTAATCATATTGCTTACTATAAATAATTAACTAAAGTTAATCAAGTGTCGATTTAATACCTTTAATAACGTTATACTGAGCCAGAATTTAACTATTAAAGAAATAAATTACAGTGAGAAATGATGGCTAATAACCTTGAAGATGCTTTGTCTCTTTTACAATGCACCCTTGTTGCCAAGCGGCTGATGTTTACACCAGAACAAGTGACATGGGGGCAATATGATGTCTTAGAAATTTTGCGCTTAAAGGGAGACCAAACACCAAGCCAATTAAGTGGATCCTTGGGAATTTCGCGTCAAAATCTGTCAAAATTTCTGCGAGCACTCAAAACGCTTGGATTTGTAAGCCAATATCAATCCGAGCAAGATAAGCGGGAATTAATCACTCACTTAACTGATAAGGGAGCTGATTTTTTGCAACGCGCCGCGACTGGGCGCAAAGAAAATGCAATCAAAGTGTCAGAAGCTTTGTCGAAAGAGGAACAAGCGCTTTTTATAGACTTAGCGAATAAAGTGACTTCTGCACTAGGGCATAATGATAAATTCTAATGTCACTTCCGTTTAAGTGGCTTGACTATGTTATCTAGCCCTTCTATTTTAAGCCCTAGCGCCATTTCCATCAGTGCGCCCAAGCGCCCTTGCGGAAACTCACCCTTTTTATAGAACCAAAGAAGATATTCTTCCGGCAAATCAATAATCACTCTACCTTTATATTTACCAAAAGGCATGACGGTATTTGCCATATCAATTAAATCTTGTTTTTCCATGTTACCCCAAAAGCAAAAACGGCATTCAACTTGAATGCCGTTTCTAATATATCACTTTTAACTATTTTACAAAATCAATCCGACAACAGCAGCTGATAAGAAGCTAACTAAAGTAGAACCGTACAACAGTTTCAGACCAAAACGCGCTACTGTATTACCTTGTTTTTCATTCAGCCCTTTAATTGCACCCGCAACAATACCGATTGAAGAGAAGTTAGCAAATGACACTAAGAATACAGATAAAATACCAACGGAACGTGGGGATAAAGTAGCCGCAACAGATTGCAAATCACTCATTGCGACAAACTCGTTGGTAACCATTTTCACTGCCATAATGCCACCGACTTGTAATGCTTCTTCGCTAGGAATCCCCAAAATCCAAGCAAATGGGTAGAAAATGTAACCCAACATAGTTTGGAAGCTAATATCAAAAAGAGCAGAACAGATGCCATTTACCATTGCAATCAACGCGATAAAACCAATCAACATTGCCGCTACAATAATCGCCACTTTGAAACCTGCAAGAATATATTCACCCAACATTTCAAAGAAGCTTTGACCTTCATGAATATTGCTCATTTGCAACTCTTCTTCAGCTTCTGGTGGGTACGGGTTAATTAATGAAAGGATCACGAAGGTACCGAACATATTCAGCAAGAGAGCAGCAACAACATAACGCGGCTCCAGCATAGTCATATAAGCGCCCACAATGGACATAGACACCGTTGACATTGCTGTGGCTGCCATTGTGTAAATTCTACGCTCAGACATTTTGCCCAATTGATCTTTATAAGCGATAAAGTTTTCAGACTGGCCTAATAACAATGAGCTAACGGCGTTAAAAGACTCGAGTTTGCCCATTCCATTAACTTTCGACAGGATAGTTCCGACGACGCGGATAACAATAGGCAGTACCTTGATATGTTGTAAAATACCAATCAGTGCTGAAATGAAGATAATTGGACACAACACTTGTAGGAAAAAGAATGCCAAATTGCCTTCAATCATTCCGCCAAAAACAAATTTCGTCCCTTCTGCGGCATAGCCCAATAAATGTGTAAAGACACCCGCAACGGCTAATACGAATGAAGAACCAATATCGGAATGTAAGAAAAAATAAGCCAATGCGATTTGGATAACAAGCAATTGGATTACATAACGTGGGCGGATCCCTTTACGGTTGCTGCTCGCTAAAATCGCTAGTGCACCAATAACAACAAGGGATAGAACGAAATGCAGGATCGAGGTCATATACGACTCCAAACAAACATAATAATCAGGTTATGCATCTATTCTATGTAATAAGCGACATTAAAATGCGATAGGTATCACATTAACATGAAAATTGGCTGAGCCTATTTTGCTAAAAATCAGAGTAGATCACACTTTAAATGTTTATACTGCTTCAATCAGAATAGTTTGATATAAATCATGTCATTACTTTTTCTTCAGTAATGACATGTGCCAATAACTATAGTGAAGGATTATAAACCTAGCAAATTGATAAGCTCATCCTCATCAATAACTTGGATTCCAAGCTCAACCGCTTTCGCTAATTTAGAACCCGCAGCTTCACCTGCAATAACCATATCTGTTTTCTTAGAAACACTGCCAGCCACTTTCGCGCCGAGTGCAGTGAGCTTATCTTTGGCTTCATCACGCGTTAATCGATTCATTGAACCAGTTAATACGACCGTTTTTCCTGCAAATGGGCTATCAATCTCTTCAATATTAATGGCAACAGCTTCCGGCCAATGAATATTGGCCTTATGAATAAGATCGTTGATGACAGCTTGGTTATGCTCTTCACGGAAGAAATTAACGACATGCTTTGCAACAATATGTCCGATATCTTGCACTGTTTTTAATGATTCTTCATCTGCCGCCATGACAGCTTGTAACGTGTTGTAATGTGATGCTAGATTTGCAGCTGTTGCTTCTCCAACCTCACGAATACCTAAAGCATAAATAAAGCGAGCAAGTGTTGTTGATTTAGATTTTTCCAGTGCATCAACCAAATTTTGTGCAGACTTAGGCCCCATGCGTTCAAGCCCAGTCAAAATACCTGCACTTAATTGATAGAGATCCGCAGGCGTGCGCACATATTCACGCTCAACTAATTGGTCGATAATTTTATCGCCCATTCCGTCTACATCCATTGCACGGCGAGAAACAAAGTGTTTCAGCGCCTCTTTGCGTTGCGCGCCACAAATAAGGCCACCTGTACAACGCGCGACCGCTTCGCCTTCAATACGTTCAACATCTGAATGGCAAACTGGGCAATGCGTTGGAAAAATAATTTCACGGCTATCTTCAGGACGCTCAGACTCCATCACACTGACAATTTGCGGGATCACATCACCCGCTCGACGAACAATCACCGTATCACCAATACGAACTCCGAGGCGCTCTATCTCATCCGCATTATGTAAAGTTGCATTGCTAACCATCACACCTGCAACTTGTACAGGCTCTAAGCGGGCAACCGGAGTAATAGCGCCAGTGCGCCCTACTTGGAATTCAACATCTTTTAAAACGGTGATTTGTTCTTGAGCAGGAAATTTAAACGCGGTTGCCCAGCGCGGCGCGCGTGAAACAAAACCCAGATCTTCTTGGGTCGCAATAGAATTAATTTTAATCACCACACCATCAATATCAAATCCAAGATTTGGGCGTTCTTCTTCTATTTTGTGGTAGAAATCGAGAACTTCGGATGAACCAGTACATAACTGAACATAATCACTGACTGGCAAGCCCCATGATTTAAATTGCATCAAGCGCTCATAATGCGTATCGGGTAGAACACCGCCTTCAATGATGCCAACGCCATAGCAGTAAAACATTAATGGTCTTTTCGCGGTGATACGCGGGTCTAATTGGCGTAAAGAGCCTGCGGCAGCATTACGCGGGTTAGCAAAAATTTTTCCCCCCGAGCGACGCGCTTCTTCATTAATTGCTTCAAAGCCTTTTTGTGGCATAAAGACTTCACCACGAATTTCTATTCGAACGGGAATATTATCCCCGATAAGGCGTAATGGTATTGCGCGAATAGTTCTAACATTAGACGTAATATTTTCCCCTAATGTACCATCACCACGCGTGGCCGCTTGAACAAGTTCGCCATTTTCATACAGCAAGCTGACTGCTAACCCATCTAATTTTAATTCACAGCAGAAAGTTTGTGGCTCACGATTTTTAAGTCTATCGCCAACACGTTTATCAAATGCCAAATAACTCTCTTCATCAAAAACGTTATCCAACGATAACATAGGAATTTCATGACGTACTGTATCAAAGGCAGCTAATGGTGCTGCCCCCACACGCTGAGTAGGAGAGTCATTTGTCACCCATTCAGGATGTTCGGCTTCAATCTGTTTCAACTCTTGCATCAATTTATCATATTGTGCATCAGGGATTTCTGGGGCATCTAACACATGATATTGATATTCATGATGGCGTAATTGCTGTTTTAGCGCGTCAAGATGTTGTTTTGTAGTCATGTTTCACCAATGAAAGATAAAAAAACCCCAGTTACGGGGTTTTAGATAATGCTAATTATTATTAACTCAATGTATTGCGTATCCGAGCATGATACACCTCTATTTTTTGAGGTGTTAGCAATTTGCGTTCATCATCAAGTACCACTCCTCCTGTATCGGAAGCAATACGTTGTGCTGCTTGCAACATTAATTTAAAGTTTTGTGCAGCATCACCGTAAGATGGCACCATCATAAACATCGAAATGCCCGGTGTCGTAAATTCCGACATGCTATCAGGATCAAATGAGCCTGGCTTCACCATATTAGCTAAGCTAAATAATACTGGCCCTGTTCCTGATGGATGTACATGGCGATGAAAAATTTGCATTTCACCAAATTGGAAACCTGCTTGCAGAATACTTTGTAGCAGTTCTTCACCTTGCAATGTTTGCCCTTTATGAGCCGCGACATGCAGTACTAAGACAATTTCTTTATCTGCTTTTTCTTCCACATTTTGTGGTTGCGCTACTTTAGCCTCTTCTTCATGAGCAGGAACGGATTCTTGCTCATGGCGTACTGGCTGATGTTCCTCATTCTCATGGCCATGATGATGCTCATGTTTATGCTCAGGTACATCAACTTTTAACACTGGCTCTGAAATGTTCTGAGCATGCACATCAGCTGTTGTTGGTGTTTGAGCCTGTGACGGAGCAACATTAATGTGTGTTGGTTCATCCACAGCATCAATTTGTTTAGCACTAGGATCTATTGATTCTGATTGCTCAGTCTCAATCGGTCGAGTTAATACCGGTTCTCTCACACCGTCATGCTGCGATATTGGCGGCAGTTCTTGCTCAACATGGCGGTTATCCCGTCCCTGATGAACAGGTTCAGGTGAAGGTTGTTTCAACACAGGAGATTCTACGGTTTCGTTTTCCGCAAATAATACTGAATCATCATCATATTCAGATGATTTATCCCTGTTGTCATTTTTTCGACGTTTTACGGGACGATCACGAAATAACCTTGAGCGCTCTTTACGGCTGGTCCATAAACCATGCAGTAATAAAGCAACTATGGCTACCGCGCCTACGACCACTAATATCAGACGCAAATCCTGCATCGCTGCTATCTCTAGTTGTTGAATGATAATGCCACTACGGCGGAAACTACCTTAAGATTATTTGCCAAACGTTCTAAGTGCAACCCTCAGAACGATTTTCTTAGAAGAAATAGACAATTCTGCTTTCGTTTGCTGTTTTTTTAAGCAAATATTGACTAGTCAGCTTAAAATCCTATCTATATGATACAGGCTCAACAGCAAAGGAGAAATCAAGAAGTATGACTCAATCGACAGATTTGCAACAAAAAAACCATTCTGGTTTTTATTACTTCGCTCAAGGATGGCGTCTTGTTACACGCCCAGGTATTAAACGTTTTGTTATTTTGCCTCTGCTAGCCAATATTATTTTATTAGGAGGCGCATTTTGGTGGTTATACAGCAAACTTTCTAGCTGGATTGACTTCATTATGGGGTATATTCCAAGCTGGTTACAATGGCTAGATTACCTAATTTGGCCACTTGCTGTCGTTTCTATTGTGCTGGTGTTTGCGTATTTTTTTAGTACAGTCGCAAACTTTATTGCCGCGCCTTTCAATAGTTGGCTGTCTGAAAAACTTGAATCCGACTTAACCGGGATCCCCGCACCGGATGCAGGCATTACTGATTTACTCAAAGATGTGCCACGTATGCTTAAACGCGAATTAGTCCGTGTTGGTTATTATCTTCCACGTGCTATCGTGATACTTATCTTATTTTTAATTCCAGGTATTGGGCAAACTGTCGCGCCAGTGCTGTGGTTTTTATTCAGCGCATGGATGATGTCAGTCCAATATTGTGATTATCCTTTTGATAACCACCGTGTCAGTTTCGATAAAATGAAACAAACCTTATCCCAAGACCGCGTTAAAAACATTCAATTCGGCAGCGTAGTAAGCGTATTAATGATGATACCAATCATTAATTTATTCATTATGCCGGTCGCTGTTTGTGGCGCTACATTAATGTGGGTTGATCGCTACCGTAGCCGTAATGCGCGTTATTAATTATCTTATCTAATTTAACAAAAGGTACAGTATTTAACTGTGCCTTTTTTCATTTATACGCCTTTACTTTAAGCTTTTATTGAGTGTCTTTTAATTATCGATTTTATTTGCTTAGAATATTTGTGCATAAAATAGCAATTCGTTATAAGCTTAGACTTAATTCATATTTGCATTAACAGCTAGTTCACGTATGTTGAATTCAACTGAAATCTTCGTTGTTAGTTAATTGCCTGAATTTAAGGATAACTCATGAGCAAAATTTATGATGACAATTCGTTAACTATTGGTCATACCCCGCTAGTACGCTTAAAACATTTTGGTAATGGTAATATTTTAGCCAAAGTTGAGTCTCGTAACCCAAGTTTCAGTGTTAAATGCCGTATTGGGGCGAATATGATTTGGGATGCAGAGAAAAAAGGCATCCTCACCAAAGATAAAGAATTAGTTGAGCCAACAAGTGGAAACACCGGTATTGCACTTGCTTATGTTGCTGCGGCTAGAGGTTATAAACTGACACTGACTATGCCAGAAACAATGAGCATAGAACGCCGTAAACTCCTTAAAGCGCTCGGCGCTAATCTCATCCTGACAGAAGGTGCGAAAGGGATGAAAGGCGCAATAGAGAAAGCGGAAGAGATTGTTAAAAGCGATCCAAATAAATACATTTTGCTACAACAGTTTAGTAATCCAGCAAACCCAGAAATTCACGAAAAAACGACAGGCCCTGAGATTTGGGAAGATACAGATGGTAATGTTGATGTCGTAATCGCGGGTGTTGGAACAGGTGGCACCATCACAGGTATCGGCCGTTACCTGAAGAAAACTAAAGGAAAAGATATTACGCTAGTTGCCGTTGAACCTGAAACATCACCTGTTATTAGCCAGACCCTTGCAGGCGAAGACGTTAAGCCTGGTCCTCATAAAATTCAAGGTATTGGTGCAGGGTTTATTCCGGGTAACCTTGATATCTCATTAATAGATAGAGTCTTCAAAATCAGTGATGAAGAGGCAATATCCACCGCACGGGCACTCATGGAACAAGAAGGTATTCTTGCGGGAATTTCTTCCGGTGCAGCAGTAGCGGCTGCCGTTAAATTGGCGGCTGAACCTGAGTATAAAGATAAAAACATTGTGGTTATCCTACCGTCATCCGGCGAACGTTATTTATCTACCGTTCTTTTCGCGGACTTGTCAGCAGAATAATTTAAAAAACGTTAACTAATCGTTAAGAAAGCACCTATTTGGTGCTTTTTTTGTGGAATGGATCAAACTTTAGCACGTATGGTGATGATTTATAATCGAGGGTTTAGTATTAAACATACTAATTATTTCGAACCTCGAAATTAATAGGAATTAAGTCAAATCACGACGGACTCTGATCATTTATCAACGTTAAGTGGAATGGTCAATAAACCAAGCCAAACACCAAAGTAAAAAATTGATATCTTCAACGTTATGGCAAAAAAACTGAGTAAGTCTTGATATACTACAAAGTAGCGAACCTTTTTAATAGTTGATAATCTAACTATACACAAATTAACTTAGGTTGCATGTAAACGCGGATGAAACCAGCCCGCCGGTACCAAAAAACAATGGCGCAGTCACTGTTAACGTTTTGATGTAAGCTGCAATGCTGCAATATTGAAGGGAAATTTGGTACATTAGATACGGCAATGTTAAGTCAAATATATTACGCAAACCTTGGTTATTTAATCTACAATAACCAATAGGTCATTATAAAAACTTAGTTTATTAAGGAAATAATATGTTCCAGCAAGAAGTCACTATTACAGCACCAAATGGTCTACATACTCGCCCTGCTGCTCAATTTGTTAAAGAAGCAAAAGCATTCACATCTGATATTACGCTAACTTCTGGTGGCAAATCTGCGAGTGCTAAGAGCCTATTTAAATTACAAACTCTTGGCCTAACTCAAGGTACTGTTGTGACCATTTCTGCAGAAGGCGAAGATGAACAACAAGCTGTTGAACACCTCGTTAAACTGATGGGCGAATTAGAATAATTTGCTTGGTTGAGAACTGTGTTCTCCCTTTTCCTTTATCCCTGAAAGGCTATTTTCAGGGATATTGTTGATTTACAGGTAAAGCTTACTGTTATCTTTTCCATATCAGAGCACCTACCCGCAGTAGTAAGGTAATATTATGATTTCAGGAATTTTAGTATCCCCAGGTTTTGCTTTTGGTCAGGCTTTAATCCTCAAAGAAGATCCTATCATTGTCAGCACAAAAAAAATCTCCGACAGCCAGATAGAAACCGAGATCCAACGTTTCATTGAGGGACGTAATAGCTCAGCTGAACAACTCAGCCACATTAAAGAGAAAGCCGAAAAAAATCTTGGTGCCGATAAAGCTGAGATTTTTGAAGGTCATATTATGCTATTGGAAGATGAGGAACTCGAGCAAGAGATCATCTCCCTCATCAAAATTGATAAAAAAACAGCTGATGCCGCTGCTTACTCTGTCATTGAAGATCAAGCTCAAGCGCTTGAAGACCTTGATGATGAATACTTAAAAGAACGTGCAGCTGATGTGCGTGATATTGGTAAACGCCTACTAAAAAATATTCTCGGCATGCCAATTGTTGATTTAAGTGCTATCGAAGATGAAGTTATTTTAGTTGCCGCAGACCTGACCCCATCAGAAACTGCGCAATTAAATCTGGATAAAGTGCTTGGCTTTATTACTGATTTAGGTGGCCGTACTTCTCATACCTCAATCATGGCGCGCTCATTAGAGTTACCTGCCATTGTTGGTACAACAAATGCCACCAGCGAAATTAAGAATGGCGATTACATTGTTCTTGATGGTGTAAATAACCACATTTACTTAAATCCATCAGATAGTGAAATCGACAAACTAAAAAAATGCAATGAAGAATATCTGCAAGAAAAAAATGAACTAGCAAAACTCAAAGATTTGCCAGCAATCACACTTGATGGTCATCAAGTTGAAGTCTGTGCAAACATTGGTACTGTGCGTGATGTTGCTGGTGCTGAGCGCAATGGCGCTGAAGGTGTTGGTTTATACCGTACAGAATTCCTGTTTATGGATAGAGATTCTTTACCTACTGAAGAAGAACAATTCCAAGCTTATAAAGCGGTTGCAGAATCAATGGGCAGCCAAGCAGTTATTGTTCGTACAATGGATATTGGTGGCGATAAAGATTTGCCATACATGAACCTGCCTAAAGAAGAAAACCCATTCTTAGGCTGGCGCGCCATTCGTATTTGCTTAGATCGTAAAGAAATCCTTCATTCTCAATTAAGAGCTATTCTTCGCGCCTCAAGTTTTGGTAAATTACGCATTATGTTCCCAATGATTATTTCTGTTGAGGAAATCCGTGAACTCAAAGCTGAACTTGAGCTGCTAAAAGAACAATTGCGTCAAGAAAGTAAAGCTTTTGATGAAACCATTGAAGTTGGTGTCATGGTCGAAACACCTGCTGCTGCTGTAATTGCACATCATCTTGCAAAAGAAGTTGACTTTTTCAGCATTGGAACTAACGATCTAACTCAATATACTTTAGCTGTTGACCGCGGTAATGAGCTGATTTCTCATCTCTATAATCCAATGTCACCAGCTGTGCTTAACCTGATTAAACAGGTTATTGATGCATCACATGCTGAAGGGAAATGGACCGGAATGTGTGGTGAGTTAGCAGGCGACGAACGTGCAACTCTATTGCTATTAGGCATGGGGTTAGATGAATTTAGCATGAGCGCAATTTCTATCCCACGTATCAAAAAATTGATCCGTAATGCGAACTTTGCAGATACTCAAGCATTGGCTAAGCAAGCACTTGCCCAACCGACCGCAGACGAATTGATGAAACTTGTGGATACCTTTATCCAAGAAAAAACGTTATGCTAGGAACAGCACATTAGTTCGGTCCCGTATAAAAACGATTAGGAGATGGTCTATGGGTCTGTTTGACAAATTAAAATCACTTGTTTCAGACGACAAGAGTAGCAGTGGCAGTATTGAAATTATCGCACCTTTATCAGGTGAAATCGTCAATATTGAAGATGTTCCCGATGTTGTTTTTGCTGAAAAAATTGTTGGTGATGGGATTGCCATCAAACCAGCAGGTAATAAAATTGTCGCTCCTGTAGATGGAACAATTGGTAAGATTTTCGAAACCAATCATGCGTTTTCCATCGAATCGGATGATGGTATTGAGCTATTCGTTCACTTTGGTATCGATACTGTTGAGCTAAAAGGTGAAGGCTTCAAACGCCTAGCTGAAGAAGGTCAATCAGTTAAAAAAGGTGATCCTGTTATTGAGTTTGATCTCGCGCTTCTCGAAGAGAAAGCTAAATCTGTTTTAACACCAGTTGTTATCTCCAATATGGATGAGATTAAAGAACTGACTAAGTTAAGCGGAGCGGTTACTGTTGGTGAAACCGTGATTATGCGAATCAAAAAATAACAATCTCTATCTTTAAGATAGATTTTAAAAACCATCAGATGAGTTAATCATTTTTCTCACTGATGGTTTTTTATTTTCTTAAATTAATGATCAAATACGCCAGTAGAAAGATAACGGTCGCCACGATCACAAATAATCGCGACAATGACAGCACCGGGATGAGACAAGGCAACTTTCAATGCGCCAGCAACAGCCCCGCCAGAACTAACACCACAAAAAATACCTTCTTGTTTAGCCAGCATTCTCATGGTTTCTTCAGCTTCTTGCTGATTGACATCTAACACGCTATCCACAATTTTGGGATCAAAAATACCGGGTAAATAATCAGGCGACCAACGGCGAATACCCGGAATTTGGCTTTTCTGAGCAGGTTGTAAGCCAATAATTTGAATATCCTGTGAGCACGATTTTAGAAAGCGCCCAACACCTGTAATAGTGCCGGTTGTTCCCATACTTGACACAAAATGCGTTATTCTTTGTTGGGTTTGCTGCCAAATTTCTGGCCCTGTGGTTTTAAAATGGGCTAATGGGTTATCAGGGTTATTAAATTGGTCTAATACCTTCCCTTCGCCACGCGCTTCCATTTCTTTAGCCAGATCTCTTGCGCCTTCCATGCCAACATCCATGCCCACTAAAATTAATTCTGCACCATAAGCGCGCATCGAAGCTTGACGCTCTTTGCTCATATTTTCTGGCATCAATAATTTAAGGTGATAACCTTTAACTGCTGCAATCATTGCTAATGCAATACCCGTATTACCACTTGTTGCTTCTATCAATGTATCACCCGGAGTAATTTCTCCTCGCTTTTCAGCTTCATGGATCATTGAATATGCCGCTCTATCTTTGACAGAACCCGCAGGATTGTTACCTTCGAGCTTTACCCATATTTCTGCATCAATACCTTGTGTTAAACGTTGAAGTTTAACTAAAGGTGTATGACCAATAAATTGTTCGAGAGTTGACACTACCTGTTCCTTATACGATTCTCGTATAACCATGGACTGAATAGTTATAGATAGTATCGCAACCTTTATGAATTCGCAGCATGAAAAAATTTCAATGAGAATTCAACAAGTAATCATTATGAGTTTGCGAATGGATATTCATTGAATGAAGGGTTTGGTGTGAATAATAGAGATAACAATATATTGGCAGGAATAATCAGTTTGTTCACACCAATAAATCCAACAATCTTTATTGGTGTGATGAACAATGATAGTTAAGCACTTTGCGCTAGCTGGCGGAAAACTAGCTCATTATCACCTTGGTAAATTTTGGCCTTTTGACTACCCAGAAAATAGCTCTCACCACGCGCAGGAATAGCCTGTGAAGATTGCCAAACTACAGAAAGAGGTTCATTACCCCAACCTATTGGTTGAACGGTTAATTGCCAGAAATGCCCTCTAGGTCCCGATTCAATAATGCGGATAGGTAACCGGTGCTGAGCATCACACTCTTTTGACAGGGATATATCCCACGGACGTAAAAATACATCCACTTCACCTTGGTGTGCACTTGTGTGAGGTAACGGAAACTCATAGCCGTGAATATTCAGCTGTGAACCTTTAATGTGCCCGTGCAGTTGGTTAATTTCACCCATAAATTCTAAAACAAAACGAGTTGCAGGCTCTAACCAAATATCATCAGGTGTACCAACCTGCTCAATATGACCTTGGCTCATCACAACAATGCGATCCGCAACTTCCATCGCTTCTTCTTGGTCATGTGTGACAAAAACGCTCGTAAATTTCAATTCATCATGTAATTGACGTAACCAACGACGTAGTTCAATCCGTACTTGCGCATCTAAAGCACCAAATGGCTCATCCAGCAATAAAATTTGTGGCTCTATTGCTAATGCTCGCGCTAATGCAACACGCTGCTTTTGCCCACCAGATAGCTGAGATGGATAACGTGATGCCAAATGAGACAGCTGTACCATTTCAAGTAGCTGCATAACTTTTTGTTTGATAACTTGTGCCGATGGGCGCTCCTTTCTTGGCATGACAGTTAACCCAAAAGCCACATTATCAAACACAGTCATATGACGAAATAACGCGTAATGTTGAAAAACAAATCCTACATGCCTATCTTTTGCATGAATGCGGCTGACATCTTGCCCATGAAATCGCAATGAGCCATAACTATGTTGTTCTAAGCCTGCAATAATCCGTAATAATGTTGTTTTTCCTGAACCTGATGGGCCAAGTAACGCGACCATTTCACCGGATGCAATATCTAATGAAATATCATTTAAAACCTGTGTTTTACCAAATAATTTGCCAACTTTATCAATTTGAATGCTCATGGTAATTTCACTCCCTACTCAGATTGCTGTCGGCTTAGATGCCATTGCAATGCACTTTTAATAATCAGCGTAATAATTGCCATCACGGCAAGAATAGCCGCAGCCGTAAATGCGCCAACAGTATTGTAATCTTGGTGTAGCAACTCAACTTGTAATGGCAAAGTATAGGTTTCACCGCGAATTGACCCAGAAACGACAGATACAGCACCAAACTCACCAATCGCTCGCGCGTTTGTTAACACAACACCATACAATAATGCCCAGCGAATATTGGGTAATGTCACTCGCCAGAACATCTTCCAACCCGATGCACCTAGTAAAACCGCCGCTTCATCTTCTTGGCTCCCTTGGCTTAGCATCAGAGGAACCAATTCCCTCACCACAAATGGGCATGTGACAAAAATAGTCACTAATGCCATGCCAGGCCATGAGAACATCAGTTGAATATCAAATCCTTCTAACCAACTACCAAACCAGCTATTTGATCCGTAAAACAGTAAATACAATAACCCAGCAACGACGGGGGATACGGCAAACGGAATATCAACTAAAGTTAACAATAACTGCCTACCCGGAAATTGAAATCGCGTGACAAGCCAAGCGATCATTGTGCCGAAAATTAAGTTTACGGGCACAGTGATGAGTGCAATTAAGACTGTCAGACCAATAGCATGCAGCATATCCCCATCACTGAGATTCATTAAAACTGCATCCAGACCTTTTGAAAAGGCGGTCAAAAATATCCAGATAATCGGCACAATCAAAAGCATGATTGAAAATAGTATGCCGACAGCAATTAAAGACCATTTTGCCCAATTAATCGGTTGGCGTGTGGTTGCACTGATTGGCGTGATTTGAGCCATGACTTACCCCCCCAACCTTTTACCAAAGCGACTTTGGATAATATTGACACTCAATAACAGCAGCAGAGAAACGGCTAAAATCACTGATGCAATAGCACTTGCTGCTGGGTAATCAAACTGCTGTAGCTGGCTAAATATCATTAAAGAGACGACTTCTGTTTGCCATGCAATATTGCCTGCAATAAAAATAATTGCGCCAAACTCCCCTAAACTTCGCGTAAAAGACAATACAGTGCCCGCAATCAGCGCAGGAGAAACTTCAGGTAGCACAACCCTGCGGAATGTTTGCCATTTTGTCGCACCTAATGTCTGAGACGCTTCTTCATATTCAGGCCCTAATTCTTCTAAAACTGGTTGAACCGTTCTCACCACAAAAGGGATACTGGTAAATGCCATTGCAACTGCAATACCTAACCAAGTATTCACCACTTTAATATCAAATTGATGCAGGTATTGCCCATACCAACCCGAAGTGGCAAACAAGGTTGCCAATGTCAACCCAGCAACGGCTGTGGGTAAAGCAAAAGGTAAATCCACTAAACCATCTAAAAAAGTGCGACCCGGAAAACGATAACGCGTTAAAATCCATGCTAACAACATGCCAAAAACGGCATTAAAAAGGCTAGCAACCAGCGCTGCAAGCAAGGTGACTTTATAAGCAGCGACCACTTGCGGATAACTTATCACTGCCCAATATTGTGCCCATGTCATCTCAGATAATTGAACGACAAGGGCACTTAAAGGCAGTAATAGGATCAAGCAGGTATAGAACAAGCTGCTACCTAAAGTAAGGCCAAATCCTGGCAAAAAACGTTTTCCTAAAGTACGCATTAACGGCGTCCTTCTTCCATCAATTTGTCAAATTGACCATTAGTCGCAAAATGCTTTTCCATCACTTGAGGCCAGCTGCCAAATTGTGATTCAACACTAAATAACGTGGTTTCTGGGAATTTACTCTTATTTGCGTTCATAACTTCTACATCATTGACGCGGTAATTAAAGCGAGTAATGATTTCTTGAGCTTTTGGGCTGTAAAGATAGTTAAGATAAGCTTTAGCCGCCTCTTCATTACCATTCTTCTGTACGTTTTTATCTACCCAAGCAACCGGAAATTCGGCAAGAATATCAACAGGTGGTACAATCACTTCGTAATCAGATTCACCATATTGTTGGCGAATATTATTAACCTCAGATTCAAAGCTAATTAATACATCACCAAGCCCTCTTTCGATGAAAGAAGTAGTTGCTCCGCGTCCGCCAGTATCAAAAACCTCTACATTTTTCAAAAATTGCTTCATTTGTTCGCGGGTCTTCTGTTCATCACCTTTATTCTCTTGCGCAAATGCTCCCCACGCCGCTAAATAAGTGTAACGCCCATTACCTGAAGTTTTTGGATTAGGGAATATTAATTTAACGTCTTCGCGAACAAGCTCATCCCATGTTTTTATGCCTTTTGGGTTGTCTTTACGCACTAAAAAGGCCATCGTTGAATAATAAGGTGAGCTATTATTCGGTAAGCGAGCTTGCCAATCATTCGGGATCAAATTCCCTTTATCATGCAAAATTTGTACATCAGTCACTTGGTTGTAAGTGACAACATCGGCCTTCAGCCCTTGCAATATTGCTAAAGCCTGTTTAGAAGAGCCAGCATGTGACTGCTTAATGGTTAACTTGTCATTCGGATGCGATTCATTCCACTGTTTTTCAAATTCGGGATTAAGGGCAACAAATAATTCTCGTGCAATATCATAAGAGCTATTCAGTAATTCAGCCGCAACGAGAGGTGCACTCCCAAAAAGGGAAAATGTAGCAAGACTTGCCAATGCTGTATTCTTTAAATTCATTTTTTTCATCTGACACTCACTTGTTACAATAACTAGATAATTCGAGAGGCTTCACCCGCCTAACTGAGTTACTGACGGATCTCAACTATAACCAACCGCCTTAGTTAGATTACTTTATCTGCTTTATTTATAACTGGGTAGTTATCAAATGAGTTTTAATATATCAAATTGAAATAAGCCAGAAATTATGGCAATAAGTAAACAAAATAGTTTTACTTTCATTTAGTTAGCAAGATGAAACTCGTTCATATAGCGGTAGATGTGCAAACAAGTTGCAAAAAATATGCAGTGCTATGATGGAGAAGTCATCAAAAATGCGTTGATATTGCGTGTTTTACTCAGATTGACTCGCAAGAAAACACGCACGATGGGGGAGAAAAAATTATTTTTGCCAAATAATTTGTGAAACTTTCCAACTGGTTAATTCATTATCTGGCGGCATCAAACCTTCAGGTCCTTGCCAGTTTCCTGCAAAACGATACACGATATGCGAACTTTCTGGCGCAACACATTCAACAGTTGGATGATCATTAATAACAGAGCCGACTTTACAAGAACCAAAAGCTTTCTCATAAATGTCGCTAAATTGTGTACCAATCTGTGTATTCCATTCTGTCGAAATTTGCGGATCGCTGACAATAATCCGTGAAACATACCCTTTTTCAGGGCCAATGACTTCAATTTTTACTTCGTTATCATCAATGCCTTGAAATACCGTTATGATGTCACCTTGGTCAGTTTGCATGCCACTACGCATTGTGTAGCGATTATCCAGCTGTTCCTTAACAACATCTTCTTTCATTGGTGTCAGACTGGAAACGCCTCCAACTCCCGTTGCTTTAGCGGTGATTGAGCTACCAAACCAATTTGTTGGCGAAAGAGCAGACCAAAAACTGCCAGAACCCGCGCATCCAGACAGCAACAATGTGCTACTAAAGGCAGAGATTTGAAAGACCTTCATCATTACACTTTTGGGCATATCATCCTCTATTTTTGGTTTGCACATACCATTTATTCATTTTTGTGCGATATTTTGATTAATACGCATGAAGCCTAATATTCTCAATCAAAATAAATATCAACTTGCCCTAATATGACAGCCTATCCCCAAAAACATTCCCTTAGCAGACTAAATAAATGCCAAATAACTCAAATTTAAGCGTATAAAAAGGCTTTGTTTAACCTTGGTTGATCATATTTCTTCACTAAAAAGATGAATTCTCACCTTCATAATAAATGCAGTAGCACAAACTCATTGAGCTGATACTGGATTAAAAATCTAAATCGTTACCCAGTGCCTTAGTATAAATGAGACGGGCTGGCTGCTCTTCTTCATATAACATTTTTTCAAACATACAAATTGCAGCATCACATTCTTCATTTACCAGTAACTCAATTCGGCTACAACCTCTCGCGCGTAATTTTTTTCTAACCGGCTGACTAAGGCATTTGCTATCCCTCTGCTGCGATATTCGGGATGAACAGCAAGATAACAAGCTGTACCTCTAATACCATCATAGCCACCCATGATGCTTCCCACCACTTCCCCCGTGACTTCTGCAACTAAAAAAAGATCTGCCCCGCATTGAAGTTTGCGTTCAATATCAAGCTCTGGGTCACCGCCGAACTCATTAAGATCGCAACGTTCCCATAATGTGATAACTTCTTCAAAATCACTTTGCCGAAAAATCCGTATTTCCATTTTAGTAACCTACTTTTTTCACTAAATTTTTTGTCATTATCACTGCTTTTCGACCACAATCAATATTCAATATGCCTTTTTTACTTCAAAAAGGTATACTTTGTTCACTTTTTCCCTAACCGTTTTATTGGAAAACAATGAATTCCCCAGACATTCTCAGTGTAAAAACCTTTCTACTTAGCTTACAAGATTCCGTTTGCCAAAAGATATCTGAACTTGATGGGAAAGAAAATTTCCATGAACAAACTTGGCAACGTGCAGAAGGCGGTGGTGGTCGCAGCCGAGTATTAAGCCAAGGCGCTCTTTTTGAACAAGCGGGTATCAATTTTTCTCATATTCAAGGCACTCAGCTCCCCGCATCAGCAACGGCACATCGACCTGAATTAGCAGGTCGTAGCTACCAAGCTATGGGCGTTTCATTAGTTATCCATCCACTTAACCCCTATATTCCAACAACCCATGCAAACGTTCGTTTCTTTATTGCGGAAAAAGAAGGTTGTGATCCCGTATGGTGGTTTGGTGGTGGATTTGATTTAACACCTTATTACGGCTTTGAGGAAGATGTCATCCATTGGCATACTGTCGCTCACGATTTGTGTAAACCATTTGGTGAAGAAACTTATCCTAAATATAAAGATTGGTGTGATGAATATTTCTTTTTAAAACATCGTAATGAGCCGCGTGGTGTTGGCGGGCTATTCTATGATGATTTAAACCAACCTGATTTTGCAACCTGTTTCAACTTCACCCAAGCAGTTGGTAATGGTTTTTTAGATGCTTATGTTCCTATTGTAGAAAAACGCCGCGAACATACTTGGGGAGAAAGAGAACGTCAATTCCAGCTCTATCGCCGTGGCCGCTATGTTGAATTTAATTTGGTGTGGGACAGAGGAACACTCTTTGGCTTACAAAGTGGTGGTAGAACAGAGTCAATTTTAATGTCTATGCCACCTTTAGTTCGCTGGGAATATGATTACTCGCCTGAACCTAATACCCCTGAAGAAAAACTATATACTGATTTTCTTATCAAAAGAGATTGGCTGTAGTTGCTCAAAGAATCGTTAATTAAATACTGATTAAGTTAATAACAATTAAACAACTGGGAAACAATAAAATGTTTCCCATGTTAATTAATTTATTCTCTATTATTTTATCAATCAACTTGTTTTTTGATATTCAGATAACAAATATTATTGTATTTTCAGTTAGTTACATAATGTTTTTTATCTTATAAGATGCCATTTCAATCAACGAAATGGAGTTTTATCTATGAAACATTCATTAAACCGAACAATAATTCCCTCTTATCTTCTCGATCAACTTTATCAAGAATCGCAATGCCCCAATCTAAAATCAACCTTAATGCACACCAATGCATTAATGAATAAACATAATTATGATGAAGATTTAAACCAATTACCTCATTCTTTTTTCTCTTCAACAAGACCAAAAGCCAATTATGAAAGAATTATTCGCGACGCTAAAGGGCAATTTGAAATTCCTGATCATGCCCATTCAAAAGCGCCAATTTGCTATCAAATTAATCTGGCTTTAGAAAATCAAAATATAAAACCTCATATTGTGCACATGCCCCATGAAGATTATGAAATTATTATGGTGGAAGGTAATATCAATTATAGAGATAACGCAGCAAAAATTGTTTATGATTCAATAGGTCATGTGCGCTCTTTTTATAAAGAAGTACTGGGCATTGATAAAATGTTTGGTTGTGATGCACACATCAATGCCGTGATCCATTTTGGTGATTCATTTGCCAATGCTTTTTGGAATTCACAAGCGATCTATTTTGGAGATGGGGATAATAAGTATTTTAACCCTTTTTATAATGATATTGATGTAATAGCTCATGAATTAACACATGGTTTAATTACCTTTACCACCCGATTTTTTATTATTCTCAGTCTGGTGCGCTTGATGAATCAATTGCAGATATCGTCGGCATCATGGTGAAGCAATATGTCAAAAATCAAAAAGTTAATGAATCTAATTGGCTGATTGGCGAAAATATTTTCATGAATAAATATAATGCAAAAGCTATTCGTTCTATGTCCAATCCGGGATCTGCTTATTATTTATCCCCCAAGGTTAAAGATAAGCAAGTTGGTCATATGAAAGATTATGTGCATTTACCTCTCGACGAAGAGCATGACAATGGTGGTGTACACATTTATTCAGGTATCCCTAATAGAGCGTTTTATCTATTAGCAACCGCATTAGGTGGGTATTCATGGGAGATTGCTGGAAAAATTTGGATCAAAACATTGTTCGACAAAAGGCTAACACCACAAAGTGATTTCCTGCAATTCGCTATTGCAAATATTGAAACAGCACAAACGATGTATGGTTCACAAATTGCAAATTTAACACAACAGAGCTGGGAAGCCGTTGGGCTATATTTTAATCGACAACAAAGCTTGTCAGCCCACAAATAGAGGCTGACATTATGCTTAATGATTTCTTGAGTACCTTAAATATCTATAACGTCATCTATAAAGTAAAAGTACCTAAAAAATACTTAACGTTTTTTCTTTTTGCGACCCGGCTGTGTAAAGCGCTTACGTGAAGCAGTGTCCGCAGGTTTTGATTTATTCGCGGTGTTTTGTTTACTATTTTTTACCGCAGATTGCGTTTTAGGTTTAGATGATTTTTTTGGATTAACATCAGATTCAGATTTCTCAATCATCTCAAATAATTTAATCAATTCATCATCAGTCAGATCACGCCATTCACCTAATGGGATACCAGAAAGGCTGACATTCATAATCCGCACACGCTCTAATTTCGTCACTTCATAACCAAAATGCTCACACATCCGGCGGATCTGACGATTTAATCCTTGAACTAATGTAATACGAAAGACAAAAGGGGCTTCTTTTTTGACTTTACATTTTTTCGTCATTGTGCCGAGAATAGGAACACCCGCCCCCATACCACGAATAAAATCATCTGTAACTGGTTTATTCACAGTGACAATATACTCTTTTTCATGGTCATTTCCGGCTCTGAGAATTTTATTTACCAAATCACCATGATTGGTTAGAAAAATAAGCCCTTGTGAATCTTTATCTAAACGACCAATTGGAAAAATGCGGGTACTATGATTAACATAATCGACGATATTATCTCTTTCGCCACTTTCCGTTGTGCTGACAATCCCAACGGGTTTATTCAAGGCAATCAAGACCAAATCTTCTTCATTTCTAGGTTCAATCAGTTGACCATTAACTTTAACAATATCACCACTAAACACTTGGTCACCGATCGCGGCGCGTTTACCATTAATAAAAACATTACCTTGTTCAATATAACGATCAGCATCGCGTCTTGAGCAAATACCGCTTTCACTAATGTATTTATTCAAGCGAGTAGAAGACTGATTTTGCATGGTTACCCTCTATAATCTGCATAAAATAGGTCAATCATTAAGCCAGCACGTTGCCGTGATAATTACCCTAACAATAACAACATATGTTAAATAAAAAGCCGTAACACCATTTATCTTGTTACGGCTTTCATGATCATCATACTCAATAGATATTACCGAGCATAGCTTATATTCAGCAATACACTTTTGTACGACTTGTGATAATCAACGCTTTTTCAAGTGTTGCATCAGACGCTTACGTTTACGTAGCTGAGTAGCAGTTAGCTGATTCTTTTTATTTGCGTAAGGGTTTTCACCCTCTTTGAATTGGATACGAATTGGCGTCCCCATTACATTCAAAGAACGACGGAAATAATTCATCAAATAACGTTTATAGCTATCGGGTAAATCAGAAACTTGGTTACCATGAATAACCACAATCGGTGGATTGTGACCGCCAGCATGCGCATATTTCATTTTGACACGGCGACCACGGATCAATGGTGGCTGATGTTCATCTTCTGCCATTTTCATAATGCGCGTTAATAATGCTGTACCCACGCGACGCGTTGCCGATTCATAGGCTTCTTGAACAGATTCAAATAAGTTACCCACGCCACTGCCGTGCAGCGCAGAAATAAAATGAATACGCGCAAAATCCACAAACCCAAGACGCAACTCAAGCATATCTTTAACGTGTTCACGATCTTCAGGTTTCATTCCGTCCCATTTATTGACGGCAATAACCAATGAACGACCGGCATTAAGAATAAAACCTAATAAAGATAAGTCCTGATCAGAAATACCTTCACGTGCATCAATCACTAATAGTACAACGTTTGCATCTTCAATCGCTTGTAGCGTTTTGATAACAGAGAATTTTTCAACTGTTTCAGTCACTTTACCACGTTTACGTACACCGGCTGTATCAATCAGAATATATTCGCGGCCATCTCGTTCCATTGGAATATAGATGCTATCGCGAGTTGTTCCTGGCATATCAAAAACAACAACACGTTCTTCACCTAAAATTCTATTGGTTAGCGTAGATTTACCCACATTTGGACGCCCAACTATAGCCAACTTAATTGGCAAACCAGTCGGATCAAAGTCATCTTCTTCGTCTTCTAAACCTTCCTCGGCTGCTTCTAGTTCAGCCCAGTAAGCCGCATTTGCTTCTTCTTCAGTTAATTCAACGTTTTCTTCTTCGTCAACCTCAATAAAAGGTTTTAATGAATGCTCAATTAGCTGAGTAACACCGCGACCATGCGAAGCAGCAATAGAATAAATCTCGCCCAAACCGAGCGCATAAAAATCACCAATAACGGTATTTGCATCAATACCGTCTGTTTTATTCGCCACAAGATAGGTTTTTTTCTTACGGCTACGCAGATGTTTTGCTATACCTTCATCCGCTGGCATTAGCCCTGCTCGAGCATCAACCATGAAGAGTACAACATCCGCTTCTTCAATGGCTTGCAACGATTGCGCAGCCATATGCGTTTCGACGCCCTCTTCTGTACCATCGATACCACCGGTGTCGATAATAATAAACTCATGCCCTTCAACTTCTGCACGACCATATTTACGATCACGAGTTAGACCTGGAAAATCCGCAACCAATGCATCACGGGTGCGAGTTAAGCGGTTAAATAACGTAGATTTCCCTACATTTGGACGCCCAACCAACGCTACGACGGGTATCATTATTTGATGCCTCACAACTATAATTAACTAAAAGAATTCCCAGCTGTTAAGTTAAATCAACCAAGAAAACAAAAAAACGAAACGGTTCCTATCGTCAGGAACCGTTGACTTTATTTGATAAATTAGTCACTTACCAGCAATTAACGCGTTAACAGATAAACTGTACCATTTCTTGCTTGAACCATTAACTTATCACTTGCAACCACTGGGCGGCTTTGTAAACCTGAGCTATTCAGTTTATTTTGCGCAACAAAACCACCCGTGCTCATATCTAACCAATGTAGATAACCTTCTTTGTCACCGACAACAAGGTAACCATTGAACATTTCAGGTGCAGTCAATCCACGATGGAGTAAATCTTCTTGTGACCACAATGTCACCCCATCACTTTTACGAATGGAAAGAACGCGATCATTTTGATCAACGAGATATAAGTTTTCGCCAGAAAGTACCATGTTATTCACGGAACCTAAATCACGTTTCCACATGATTTGGCCTGAACGCATATCTAATGCGGCTAATGTACCATTATACGCGATAGCATAAATCACACCATCGTCAATAATTGGTGTCATATCAACATCATCTAAACGCCCAATCTCTGTTGAACTTGTCACTTGAGAAATTCGTTGTTGCCAAATTAATTGACCTTGTGACAATAAAACTGCGCTGACACGACCATTGTCACCACCGACAATAGCAGCACCGAAAGCAACAGCTGGCGCTGATTCACCGCGAACAGAAAGAGAAGGCGTTTCAAGGTTTACAGTCCACTTGATTTCACCATTCGTCACATCAAGAGCTTGCAGCATGCCATTGCTCGTGTGAACCATGACTAGACCATTGCTTTCTGTTGGTCGAGAAAGTGCTTCACCAGCAACTTCCACATCCCAAACAACCGCACCATCTTCTTTATTCAGCGCGATAACTGTGCCACGTTCAGTTCCAATATAGATATTGTCACCAGAAACGGTTAGGCCACCAGACAGCAGTGCAGATAAGTTTGAGGAAAGAAAACCGGTACGCTTAGAAAGATCAACAGACCAAAGTTCCTTACCACTATCTAAATCAAACGCTTTGACTAGTCCTTTGCGATCAGCAGCATATACTGCGCTACCATCCCATGCAGGAGATAAGTCAGAATAAAACTGTGCAACACCATTACCAACAGATTTATCCCAAACAATCGTTGGAGTAAATTGATTTACAACCTGAGGAAGCGGTGCCATAACGATAGAATCAGTTTCGCTGGAACAACCGGCAAGTAAAGCTGAAGCGACTAGGCCAATCAAAAGTGTTTTCCGCAACTGCATGTTAATCGTTTCCTTTCTTCTTATAAATTATACTTATCATAATTCAAGCAATCTTAATTACTGTGTAGGCTACAATAGCGAGGTCCAATTAATCGTTAATTTTCCTCGCTATTTTTTACTCACCTAAATGTAGCTCAAATTATTTAAGGTATAGATATATTGTTCAGTTTAAGGGTTAGAAGGCCTCTTAATGTTTGAGAACCTTCACTTTCTAGCCCTTGAGTATATGCTGCTTTCGCGCCAGCTAAATCACCTTTGTGGAGTAATGCATCTCCACGAACATCTTGTGCTGCTGCTTGCCATGATTTTGCTTTAATATTACCAACTGAAGCTAAAGCTGCATCTGCATTACCTTGCGCAAGCTGTACTCGAGCTAAACGTAAGTTAATCAAATCAGTCATATCATCAGTTTTAGCTTTAGAAAGTGCATCAGCTAAGGATTTTTCAGCATTCGCTAAGTCACCTTTATCTACTGCAACTTGCGCCAGCTCTAATCCCATCATTGCACTATAAATATCTGTTGTTTCTGCTGCAAATTTTTGTGCAGCTTCAAAACCTTGAGCTGTACCTGAATGTAATTGCGTGCTCACAGTTTCATATTTTTGAGCACTTTCTTGTAATACATTCGTTTTATGAGATTGCCAGTAATTCCATCCCCAAACAGCCCCAATCCCAACAACAAGTCCAATAATCAATGCAACGCCATTATTTGCAAAAAAGCGTTTGATGGCATCGACTTGCTCATTTTCGTTTGTATAGACTTCCACTTGTCTCTCCTTAACCTAATAACTCAGCTAAACGCTGTGCTAATTGTTGTTGCGATACCGTCTCTTGCTCGCCAGTACGTAAATCTTTTACGCCAACTTGACTGTTAAGAATTTCGTTTTCGCCTAAAATCAGTGCAATTTTTGCGCCTTGTTTATCAGCACGAGCGAGTTGCTTCTTAAAGTTTCCACCGCCATGGTTGGTCATCAAACGAACTGCTGGCAGTGCATCACGAACTTGTTCTGCTAATAATAAAGCAGCCTTCTGGCTATTTTCGCCAAAAGAGGCCAAATAAATGTCTGTCACCGTATTATCAGCGGTAAAATCAGGGTTGAGCTCTTTCACTAATAAAACCATACGTTCCATGCCCATAGCAAACCCAACAGCAGGTGTTGCTTTACCACCAAGCTGTTCTACCAGCCCATCATAGCGGCCGCCTGCACAGACTGTTCCTTGTGAACCTAATGCCGTTGTCACCCATTCAAATACAGTGCGGTTGTAATAATCTAAACCACGAACTAAACGTTGATTCACGCGATATTGAATACCTGCCGCATCTAACAATTTGCATAAGCCGTCAAAATGTTCGCGTGATTCATCATCTAAATATTCAAATAGTTCTGGCGCATCATTTAAAAGGGTTTGAACATCTTTATTTTTGGAATCAAGAACGCGCATTGGATTGCTATACATACGACGTTTGCAATCTTCATCCAACTTGTCTTTATGCTGCTCAAGGAAAGCAACTAATGCTTCGCGATAACGTGCACGCGCTTCTAAAGAACCAATCGAATTGAGCTCTAATGTCACATGCTCACTAATTCCTAATGCCTTCCACCAGCGCGCTGTCATCATAATAACTTCAGCATCAATATCTGGGCCTGCAAGACCAAACACTTCGGCACCTAATTGGTGGAATTGACGATAACGGCCTTTTTGCGGACGTTCATGACGGAACATAGGTCCTAAGTACCATAAACGCTGTTCCTGATTGTACAGCAAACCATGCTCAATACCGGCACGGACACAACCTGCGGTATTTTCTGGGCGCAATGTTAAACTGATGATTTCTTTATCACTTTCTTGACGATCGATAAAAGTATACATCTCTTTTTCAACCACATCAGTGACTTCACCAATCGCCCGGCTAAATAGCGGGGTATGCTCTACAATCGGGGTTCTAATTTCACTAAAGCTGTAACTTTGTAAAATATTTTTAAGTACAGTTTCAATTTTCTGCCAGACTCGAGTATCAGCTGGTAGATAATCATTCATGCCACGAACGGCCTGGATATTTTTTGCCACGTTATGTCTCTATTTTTCGAAATCGAATAAGCTCGATTATAAAAGCGAAATGTCATTAGGTTCAATCAACAAACTGTAATATTCCTCTTGAAATAGGAATAATTTTCTTTTTCGGCCTAATTACTTTGTTGTTTGCTCAAAATGACGAGATTTACGAATATTAATTGGTCATCAAAAACAAAAACTGGCTCGTAATGAACCAGTTGATTAATCATTATTTATCTATTTGACTAATCGCTATGCGGTTAGTTTCATCAAGCATGGCCGCTTTGGCTCGAATTTTTGCTTCAAGCTGGTCAATAATATTATTATTATCAAAGCGCTCTTTTTGGCGAATACCATCTTCATAAAAACCACTTTTGGTTTTCGCACCTGCAACACCCAGGGTAGAGACTTCTGCTTCACCTGGCCCATTCACCACACAGCCGATGATAGAAACATCCATTGGCGTGATAATATCTTCTAATCGCTGCTCCAATGCATTGACTGTGCCGATAACATCAAATTCTTGACGCGAACAGGTCGGGCAAGCAATAAAGTTTATACCGCGAGAGCGAATACGCAGTGATTTGAGGATATCAAATCCAACTTTAACTTCTTCAACAGGATCAGCGGCTAGTGAGATGCGCAGTGTATCGCCTATCCCTTCTGATAATAGCATACCAAGCCCAATTGCAGATTTAACTGAACCTGAGCGCGCACCACCTGCTTCTGTAATACCAAGATGCAAAGGTTGATCAATTTTTTGAGCAAGTAAACGATAAGATCCAACAGCAAGAAACACATCTGAGGCCTTAACACTGACTTTAAATTGGTCAAAATTAAGTTTATCTAGAATATCCACATGGCGCATTGCTGACTCAACTAATGCTTCTGGTGTTGGTTCACCATATTTTTCTTGGATATCTTTTTCTAATGAGCCACCATTAACCCCAATGCGAATGGGAATATTGTAATGACGAGCGCAATCAACAACTTGACGAATACGGTCTTCACTACCAATGTTGCCCGGGTTGATACGTAAACAATCAACGCCATATTCAGCCACTTTTAATGCAATTCGGTAATCAAAATGAATATCCGCCACTAAAGGCACATTCACTTGTTGCTTGATTAATTTAAATGCTTCCGCCGCATCCATTGTTGGCACTGAAACGCGAACAATATCAACGCCTACACGTTCTAATGCCTTAATTTGGCGAACAGTTGCTTCAACATCCGTGGTTCTAGTATTGGTCATTGACTGAACAGCAATAGGAGCGCCATCGCCAACAGGGACTTTACCGACATTAATTCGAGTGGATTTACGTCTTTTTATAGGTGATTCATTATGCATTTTAATTAAACTCTCCGGACATCCCTGTACTTTTAAATACTATTGTATACCTTCCCGCCATACATCAAACCGCCTTGTGTTGGCATAATGAATGCCAATCACAATTTAGGCCAACTTTGCTCAATTGGGTATATAGGATACAGTTTGCATCTGCAAATTATTTATATTTTTATGCTTCAGGTACTTTTAATTTAGCCGGTCGATTCGCTTTAATAAAACGACTTAAATCAACAGAGTTACCATTTAATTGCACATCAACATTTGCTGGCGCACCAATATTTAAGCGATAAGGTAATTGCCCTGTCAGCTCTAATGTGTCGCCACTTTTCTTCGTGCCACTAAATAAAATTTTATTATTTGCATCACGAACTTCTAACCAGCATGCACCTTTAAAATTCATAACTAATGCATCTGTTGCCGCCGTATTAACTTCCGTTGACTCAGTCGATTGAGTGCGGTCAATAACTGTATTCGTCACTGGTGCGTTAGGTAATGGGATTGTTTTAATGACAGTTGATTCTTCCGGCAAAGTGTCCGTTGAAGAAACGGGAGCTGAAGCCTCAGAGGTATTTTCTAATGTTGGTTGCTCAACGACTGGCGAAGGCGTCATCGTCGGGTTAGGTAATTCAACTTGATTTTGAGCGTTATCTTGTTGAGAGATAATTAAATCGTTTTGATTTGCCATGGTAACTAATTTATTTTTTTCAACTTGATGATCTTGCCACCACCAAATTCCTACCATAGCAATAAGAATAATGACGATAAGCCAAGTGAGCTTCATTAACCAACCTTCACGTTTTTTGCGTTTTTTCCCTAAAGAAAAACTTTGCATTGACGATACTGTAACAGTTGGTTCTGGTTTATCGACGGTTAATAAGGCATTTAATTCACTTTCAGGAACATTCACCATACGCGCATAGAGACGCATATATCCACGTAAAAAAGTGGGTTCAACACCAGCAGGTTTAATATCTTCATCGATTTCTTTTACTGTAGTCACTTTCAAACAAATACGCTCAGCTATCGCTTCTTGCGTTAATCCCATTCGTTCTCGTGCCTGAGATAATAGTTGTCCTACAGTAATTGGATTTTGTTCGGTATTATTATCGATAGTCATTGGCTGGCAACACTGTGTCCGAGTTAATGAAATATAAAGCTGTTTTTTTAGCTCTACGCTCAGTTATCCTAAAGTGAAAGGTAGTAATTGAAAAATTATCACCTACTTGACATTGTAGGGTAACGGCGCCATTTTTCCTACCGATAAAATGGCACAAATAATAACCAGACCAAATATTTAGGCCTGGTTTATTAAATCAGACTGCTTTTACCTTAATAGGTTCCCCAGCCATGCGTTTTTTCAATGTACGTTTCGTTCTATCAATCACTTCGCCAGCAAGCTGACCACAAGCAGCATCAATATCGTCACCACGTGTTTTACGGACAATCGTTGTAAAACCATATTCCATTAACACTTTAGAAAAACGATCAATACGGCTATTTGAACTGCGGCCGTATGGTGCACCTGGGAATGGATTCCATGGAATGAGGTTGATTTTACTTGGTGTATCTTTCAAACATTCAGCTAATTGATGCGCATGCTCAGTGCTATCATTAATATGATCAAGCATCACATATTCAACGGTAACACGTCCGCTATTCGCATTTGATTTTGATAAATAACGTCTAACGCTACCTAAGAATGTCTCGATATTATACTTTTTATTGATTGGCATAATATCATCACGAATTTCATCCGTTGGTGCATGTAATGAAATAGCTAATGCAACATCAATCATGTCACCTAATTTATCTAATGCGGGAACGACACCGGATGTTGATATTGTCACGCGGCGTTTAGATAACCCAAAACCAAAATCATCCAGCATGATTTCCATTGCCGGAACAACATTGTTTAAGTTAAGCAATGGTTCACCCATTCCCATCATCACAACGTTGGTAATAGGACGGCGGCCACTTGATTTTAATGAGCCAATAATTTTTGCAGCACGCCAAACTTGCCCAATAATTTCCGACACACGTAAATTACGGTTAAAACCTTGTTGCGCTGTTGAGCAGAATTTACACTCTAATGCACAGCCAACTTGTGAAGAAACACATAATGTTGCGCGGTCATCTTCTGGAATATAAACCGTTTCAACTTGTTGGCCACCAACGGTAATTGCCCACTTAATCGTACCATCAGCAGAACGTTGTTCTTCAGAAACTTCAGGTGCGCGAATTTCAGCAACTTCCTTTAATTTGGCACGTAATGCTTTATTGATATCTGTCATTTGATCAAAATCATCATAACAGTAGTGATAAATCCATTTCATCACTTGATCAGCTCTGAAAGGCTTTTCACCCATTTGCGCAAAAAACTCACGCATCTGCTTACGATTTAAATCTAGCAAGTTTATTTTTTGTGTATTTTTTCTGGTGTGACAGAAATAGCGGAAGAAGTTGCACATTGTGCAGTTGTCGTCATATCAGACATTTTGAATTGCCTCGTTATTACACTTTCGGCGAGTGCCATGAACATAGCACAACGTATTTATAAAATAATTCTACACTAGCGGGGATAATTTATATGAACATCCAAGCTAACAAAATCGCCCTGTTAATATTATATTCAACAGGGCGCAGCATTGTACAAACTTTATAATCATAATGCTAATGCATTACGCTAATTTATTCATTAACGTGGGCAGATTTCATCTTCAGCGAAGAAATAAGCAATTTCACGGTTTGCAGATTCGATAGAATCCGAACCATGTACTGCGTTTTCAGTGAAGCTATCTGCATAATCAGCGCGTAAAGTACCCGCTAATGCGTTTTCTGGGTTAGTTGCGCCCATTAGATCACGATGACGTTGAACCGCATTTTCACCTTCTAAAACTTGCAGCATAATCGGGCCTGAAGTCATAAATTCAACTAAGCCTTCAAAGAAAGGACGACCTTTGTGCTCAGCGTAAAAACCTTCTGCTTGTTCGCGAGTCAGGTGCAACATTTTAGCTGCAATAATTGAAAAGCCAGCACTTTCAAAACGGTGATAAATAGCACCGATTACGTTTTTCTTTACTGCGTTTGGTTTAATAATTGAAAATGTACGTTGAATCGTCATTGAAATAACCTCTTAGCGATTTTGTGACTTTTACGCTTTGTTATCGCGTGCTTCCTAGCAAATTTACATACCAGTAGCGTCAATTGTTGTTTTTTTAAGTTTTTTATTCTGAGACACAGCTACAGAAAATTTAGGCGTTGATTATAGGGGGAACAATTATGATTTCCTACAGTAATATCAACATTTTGTTAAACTTTTTGTAGCAAAAAAATCTATTTTTTCGACTTAATCACACTTTTCATCTATTTTGCCTGCTTTTAGCCCACCTAACGGATCGCATATTCAGCCCAAAATTGAATATCACATTTATATCATTCCACCAAACTATAACAATTCACCCAGAAAGCGCATAACAGGCACCCACAAAAAGCATATTACAAACACAAGATTCACTGATGAACGGCGCCCATGCAGAATTTCGTCTTAAAATTCAAAATCCCATAAATTCTGAAATATAATGGAATTATTTTACTTTGAAATTAACCGAACTCACTTGACCACTTAAATCCAATACTGAAATCTGGTAACTCCCCGTTTTATCTAACGTGAGCAGGACACTGCCATTTTCGTTGGTTTCATCAATTTGTTCACCATTTAAGAACCACCATTGCCGCCCTTGCCCGCCTTGGGTAACTAATCGCACATCAAGACTATTTTTACCCGGTAAGCGCTGTAATATTTCATTATTACGAATACCTGAAATGAGAAGTGGCGGAATTTCCACCTTCAATGGCGGACATTGTCTGTCTGCCTTTGGTAAGCGATTAGCACGCCTTTCACTCGCAGGAAGCCATGATTCCACAGTAATTGGCCATAAATAAATGGTGTTCTCTTTGGCATTTGGGCAATCAGGTGCCACTTGCAACCCTTGCTCATTAACCCAAATTTTTTGTTGTAACCCTTGCATCGACTCTTGGTTTTTAGCGACTAATGTTGGAGGAATGGTATTATCTAAAATCCAACTTAAGCGGCGCTGACGACAATTGTTATCCCCTTGCGGCAAAATAGTTCCACTAGGCCAACAAATTACTGTCTGAGTCACACTGCTTGGGCGACTATCATTAGGTAATTGCATATGTGATTGATAAATGCGAGACAACAGTAAGTTATTCACTTGATTCATAATGGGAATTGCCGTTGCATAGCCATACTGTCCCGCAACAGGTGTGCCATCTGGGCGACCTACCCACACACCAATGGTATAACGCGGGTTAACTCCGATAGCCCAAGCATCACGATAGCCGTAACTCGTCCCCGTTTTCCATGCTAAATTTAACTGCGGACTTAAACTGCTATCAGGAACAGGGCGAGCTTCTCCCCCCATGATCCGTCGAATAATCCATGCCGCACCCGGTGACATCAATTGGCGATTTCTCACGACATCACTGGGACGATAACGCAAAGGTGAAACTTGACCTTGGCGAGCAAAAGCACTGTAAGCAGAAACTAGATCATCCATGCGAGCAGCTGTACCACCTAAAATCAATGATAAATTTGGTTCACTGGCTAATGGAAAGCGTAATTCTGTGCCAACATTGCGTAATTGTGCCGTAAATCGTTTGCTGCCATAAACATCAAGTAATTGAACTACAGGCAAATTAAGTGACCGCACCAATGCGTCACTGACACTGACTGGACCATTAAATCCTGAGTCAAAATTACCCGGACGATAATCATCAAATCGCCTTGGGACATCTTGCAATAGTGACTCCGCGTGGATCAAACCTTCATCTAAAGCCAGCCCGTATAAGAACGGTTTTAATGTTGAGCCGGGCGAACGCCATGCAGTGATCATGTCAACATGACCAAAACGTTGCGTATCCTGAAAATCAATCGAACCAATATACGCTTTCACACTCATATCAGTATGATCAACAACTAATAGCCCTAAAGATGTCTGTTTTGGTAATTGGTTTTTCCAATTCAGTGCCATATCTTCCAACTGACGTTGCAAGCTGGCATCAATCGTCGTTTCGACAATAGATTCTTGCACCTCTTTTACCACACGACGAGCAAGCAAAGGTGCAAGATGAGGGTTTTTACGCGGTGCTAACCAAATTTGCTCTTGTTTAATATCTTCCGTTTTTTCAATTGGCCACACACCATATTCTGCCAATCTATCAAGCACTTTATCTCGTGCTGCTTGTGCTCTTTGCGGATAGCGATCTGGGCGTAATCGGCTTGGTGCTTGAGGCAAAACAGCAAATAGTGCTGCTTCGCCGGAAGTCAGTTTATTTGGCGCTTTATTTAAATAGACCCAACTAGCCGCACCAATACCTTCAATGGTTCCACCATAAGGTGCGCGGTTTAAATACATTTCGAGAATATCATCTTTAGAATAATGATATTCAAGCTGTGCAGTTCGCCATAGCTGCTTAAGTTTTCCGGTAATCGTTCTATCATGAGGATCAACCAACCTAGCAACTTGCATTGAGATGGTACTTCCCCCAGAAACAATGCGACCTGAACTGACATTCTGCCAAAGTGCTCGAAATAGCGAAAAGGGATTAACGCCCGGATGTTCATAAAAATGGTGATCTTCATAAGCCAATAAAGCTTCAACAAATTCAGGGGAAACCTCATTGAGCTTCACGGGATAACGCCAAATTCCTTCTTTATCTGCAAAACGCCAAAGTGGTGTGCCATCTTCAGCCACCACAGTGCGCGCCATCTCAATTTGTTTAATCGGAAGAGGCCAGATTTTATCGGCAATAAGAAAGAGTAAAGGAACAAGGATCACTAATAAAACGAGCATTAGCCCAGTACGTCGAAACCATTTATTCATGTAGGCATATACTCAACAACTCGTATCATTTGGAAGAATGCCGTTGCCCAAAGACAACGGCATTTCAGTGGTTAATAAAAATTAACGGACAATTTCAAGCTGGCCATTTGCACGACCCACAGCACGCCACTCAGGTACATACATAGATTCGACTTGAGGTGCTGGGATAGTATAAACGCCCGGTGTTACTGCTCTTGCCAAATATAACAACGTGGTAGGTTTATATTCCTGAACTTCAACAGCGGCAACAAATCTATCATCTCGATATTCCATATGACGGATCTGAGATTGTTGCATATCATCAATCAATTCCTGCAAGTTAGGTGCAGTATCACTTAAATTAACACTACTATTGGCTAAATTCTGATTTTCTAGCTCTAACCCAGCTGGTAGTAAGTCCACGACCAGCGCATCAGGAACATTTTGGGTTGCTGTAATATCCAGTTTTACCACCACCATTTCACCTGTTCTTAAACGATCTAATGAAATTGGTCGGCCTTGTAAATCCAAATATGTCTGCTTCACATTGAGGACATTTGAACTTGGTTTTGGTGATTGAATTGGATAACCAATTACATTCAACCTTGTGTATAGCGTATTTGTTCCTGTATTCTCAATACTATAACCATTTTGTATTTGTTCTTTTGTTAAGAACTCACTCAATGGTTTATCAGAAACAATTGCTGGCACTTGTCCATTGATAACCGCCTTCCAAGGCGTTTCCGTATCATTGATATAATAACGACCTGCTAAATACAACGCATTATTTTCTTGTGTGGAGAAGTAACGTTGTGATAGCAAATTATTAGACAATGTTTGTAGTTTTTGATCGCGTGATTTCGGCATTAATTGATGTTCATTCAATAATGCAATAATCATTGCATCATCACGAATAGCTGAACCATAATCACCACTGTAACTATAACGACTACGTTGTTTTTTCAAACCTTCCGCAATTGCATTATCACCACGCGTTTTATCGCCCATTAAGTTCAATGCAATACCCAGTTGAACTAATGACAAGCCATTATTTGCCTCACTGTTTCTTGCATACAATTGGCGTAATGCGCCTAATGGTGCTTTCTGTTGGTTAGCTAAGACTAAACCGGCATACGATTGAGCAGCAAAACGAGCAGCAGCTTGGTCATTCGTATAAGGATAATTTATTTGATTACCATCTTGCAGATAGCCTAACAAACGGCTATTTGCATTGGTTATCGCCTCTTGTGGAACGGTATATCCGCGTTGGTTTGCTCTATTTAAGAAATCCGTTGCATAAGCCGTTAACCAATATTCTTCAGAACCATTGCGATCCCACAAAGAGAAACTGCCATCAGCACGCTGCATTCCTAATAAATGAGGAATACCAATTTCAATGGCTTTACGACGGTCTTCATCTGTTTGTGATTTGATGCCAAGCTTAAATAGTTCAGCTTGTGATGAGTACAATGATGGATATAATCCACTCACTGTTTGCTCAAGACAACCATATGGATAAGCAAATAACTCACGAATGTAACGTGAAATTTGTAGCGGTGGTCGGCTACTCATCAACACTTGGCCTTCTAGTGTTGCAGGGGATAACCCACGTAAATCTTCAGTTGGCAATGCCCAAGCATCACCCGGTTCAAGTGCCAGAGCAAAAGAGACAGTTTCCGCTGGTTGAGCTGGGCGAACTCCCACTTTCCAATTGTTGCTGTACTCGTTTAATTTTTCACCCGGTAAGTTAATTCCGTTTATCGTCATGGAAATATCACCTTCGCCATAACCATAATCAGCACGAACAGGCAATGTCAAAGTGGTGCGTTTACCCTTTTCTAAGGCTAGCTCCCTGATATCTGAACCTTCTAGCTTAACCATTCCAGTTGCTTTAAAGGTGACAGTGACATTTTGTGTGTTATCCGTGGTATTGGTCAGATCTAATGCGAAGTAAGATTTATCACCACCCGCCATGAAACGTGGCATCGACATCTGCGTGACAATCGGCGCAGCAACGGTCACTTTTCCATCAGCATGACCAAAATCTTTCTCATTCCATGCTTGGGCCATTACACGCAATTCACCATTAAAATCAGGAATAGGTATTGTAATTTCACCTTCACCATTTTTATCTAACATGACAGGCTGTGCTTGTTCGGCAATAATTTGCACCTCTGTCAGCGGTTTCATCCCGCCGCGCTCTAAGGCCGCATCATCACTATCACCACCAAAACGTAAGCTAGCTAATTTACCTTGACCTTCAATTAAATGACCATAAACATCATATTGATCAACGCCATAACGTTTACGTCCAAAGAAAGCATCATAAGGATCAGGTGTTTTAAAATCCGTAATGTTTAGCACACCAGTATCAACCGCAGAGAGCAATACATTAACTTTTTCAGGCAATGGCTTGCCTTCTTTCGCCGTTGCTTTAACTTTCACAATGAGATCTTGATTTGGACGCATTTTGGTTGGCGTAGTTAAAGCCAAATCTATTTTGCGATTTTCATCCGCAATTGGAAGATGTAATACACCAACAGCACGTTTCACCGTTGCTTCTTTTGAATCATCGCCTGGACGAACGACAACGGCGGAGATATACAGGTCATGGCGAGCCCACTCTTTATTGACTGGAATTTCAATTTCCATGCCCTTTTCTGGGACGTCAATTTCTTGCCACCACAATGGGCTGCTACTTGATTCAAGTAAAATATACCCTTTACCCGCTTTAGGCGATTCAATGCGAACTTTCGCTTTTTCACCCGGTAAATAAGCTGGTTTATTAAGTGTCAGTTTCACTTGGTCAGGGCGAACAGCGCCATTTCCACCCGCATTATCTTGCCAAGAATAGCCTGCCCAAAATTGAATGCTACTGACTAACGTATTCTCTTGGTTGATAACTTCGAGGCGATAGGAACCCCAATCAACCGGGAATGACACTTTGGCTGTTCCATCTTTTGCAATCTTGATATTCTCATTGGCGATGGCTAAATCTTTCTGATCATAATTAGATGTCCAGCCACCACTTTCAGACCAACTCCAATAATAATCACGACGTTCATATACTAAACGTGTGGTTAGGTTTTCTGCTGCCAGTTTATTCCCAGCGGCATCTGCATAAACTAATTCAAATTCTGCGAGTGAATTTTCATCAACATTATAGCGTTGGGTATAGCGATCAACTCGGTAGTCATAAATTTCTTTCTTATTAAATAGTGGGCGGATACCGACTAATGCATCCGCAGGCCAAACGGCTTGCTCCGCACGTCGCGTAACAGGTCGGCCACCCGCTTCTAATAAACTTGCTTGTGCAATGACTTTGATTGGGGAACGCAAAGCACTCCAATCATTTTGAGGCACAACAATCGACGTTTCGCCACGGTCATCTAGCGTTAAATCAAATTCATCTAGCTTACGCTGTAAGCCCTCTTCATTTTCAAAACCAAACTCAAAGCCCGGTAATTTAGCAACTGCTTCGCGATCTGCTTTTGTAAAAACTTGGCCTTGTAGCTCATTACCCGCAGCTGGCGCGCCATACAGATAACGGCCTTGAATATTAAATTCTACAGGTCGCGTATTTAAAACCGGCTTACTACCTGTGGTGATATCTAATGCCATTCGCTCTGGCATAAAATCTTCCACATTAAATTTGTAATAACGCAGAGGAGAACCATCTCCTAAATCAAAACGTAATGACCATAAGCCCGTTTCTGCTGATTTTGGGATCTCAAATTGATGTTGATATAAACCATCTTGTTCGTTTTCGGCTTGCCAGACAAAACTTCTTACCACCTGCCCATCAGTTTTCAATACATCAACTTTGACAGGTTGTGCTTTAATCGGATTACCATCACCATCTCGTAATAAGCCATTAACCAATAACAACTCACCCGGGCGATATAAATCACGCGGTCCGAAAACAAAAAACTGTTTTGCATAACCAACAGGCCCAGAAATATCAAACTCAGATAAATCCAATGCAGGCTGCGTCAAATCAATAATACTGGTTTGCCCTTCATGAGTGGCAAGTAGCAGTTTTCCACCAGCCAACTTATCAAGTTTGGCGTGACCATCACCATCTGTCGTAGCTTTAGTCACCAACTGACCTTTTTCATCAAGAATACGCAGATCTATTCCTTTCAGCGCAGATCCTGATGCCAATGATTGTGTGAATATATCAACTTGATCTTGATAGCTATGTAATGAGACGCCAATATCACTTAGCGTGAATACGGTCGCGGGAAGTTGATAACTGTAGCTACCTGCTTTTTGCATAATGGCTAAATAGACGCCATCTTGTTGTAGCTCTTTAATATCATTTAAGGGTAATAGAACAGTTTGGCGAGTATTTTTGTCAGGATTCAGATCAAAACGGCCTGTATAAGCAAGTTCAACCTTACTCAATATTTCTTCGGAATACCAAGATTCATAATTACTGCGATATTGCCAAGCAGCAAGAAATTGCGGCAATTGTTTCTCATCAATACGGAAAAAGTTAACATCCACTTTGTCGACATTTAATGCAATAACAGGTAAGCCTTTCGCTACTTTACTTGGCAATAATGATCCTTTACTCGCAAATCCAACAGTTGGCACGATTTGAGACGTTTGAATTTTTTTCTCAAATGGCTCACTGATTGTGCGCTCATTAATCGCTTTAATTCCAGTATTGACGGATAAATTTAACTCTTTTGACGGAGGAAGATGACGGAAACGTAATTCCATTTGGTTATCTGATAATTCCCAGTCACCATCTAATTTACCTGACTTAACATCAACTAAATTAATAAATTGACCGAAATTTTGATTCGGTTCTAATGGTACAGAGAAAGTCACCACGAGTGCACTTGCACCATCGAGTTGTAACTCGGATGCATCAAGGATCTCAAGCTCTTTTCCTGTATAGCGCTTTAGCAACTCTTCATTGGAAAGTTGCGGTTTTGTTTGGCTAGCAGGTGTTGCTGGTGTGCTTTTTGTCTGATTTTCTGCTGAAATGCTGGTGTCTTTTTTAGTACTTTCGTCAGTATTATCACAGCCTGTTAGCACCATAATAGATGCCAATGCAGCAGCAATATAACGTTTTTTGTTTCAGACCCGCCAATGAAGTCCAACCAAAATGGTGATTCATGACCGCCCCTTCCTTTTATATTATAGTTAATATTATTGAGCTACAACTTTCAGCAGCAATGCTAAAAGCGATAAAGCATTGATTGAATGATTAAGTCACTCAAGCTCATTCATGCCTATTATTAAAAGCCAAAATAACCGGATCAACGTGACAGAGAAACAAAAAGCTCTCTGTCTAATTAATAGCGCATTTTTCAGGATATTCTACACATTAACAATAGCTGAAATATTTTATATCAGTTAGTGATACAATTTAACAAACTACAATAGGAAGAACCAATAAGACAAAGCGGAAAATGCATAAAAGTCGCTTAATGACTAACCTTTATGCATCGTATTAATCTGAATTTAGGTATTGCGGGTAGGAATAACATCACGTAACCAACTGCCTAGCTTCCGTTGGTAGAAAGGCTCTACATGTTCAGTAATAAAGTGACTAACCCCTTTTTCATCTTCATTAACCAAACAAAAATCAATGGATTGATCATCTTCTAAGTAATCACAAGCTAATGTACCCGCTTCATGAATGATCTGATCAATATTTTCACTACCCGGTACAAATTCCATAGCGACCATTAAAATAGCTTCATCATCATTGTCCTTATCACTATTGGTTTCCTGAGCAGATACCAAAAARGCTCTACGGACAACTTTATGTTGCTTAAAACATTCAATTAGGGCACTGATTAATACTTCAGGCTCTTTTTCAAGCACACTTAATTTTAGTGTTGAACCCTGTGGGATGGTTAATTCTGCAAATTCTATATCTTTTTTTGATTGCTGCGACATGCTCAAACCTCATGATGAAAAGCATCATTACGACTATTTATAAGCCCCATAATAAAAAAATAGGCACGAAAAGTCGCTCTTTTCATGCCTATAATAAAATTTAAATGATATGGATCAACCTGCTTTTTTAACCAACAGATTCGCAATTGTTCTCACACCAATCCCCGTCGCGCCTTCTGCCCATAAGCTGACAGGAGATTTACGGTAAGTGGCAGAACAGTCAATATGCAGCCAGTTTTGCTGATAATTTTCAACAAAGTGTGATAAAAATGCAGCCGCAGTACTTGCACCCGCTGTATTCGAAGGCGAAGCAATATTATTTAAATCTGCAAAACCTGACGGCAATTGGTGACGGTGGAATTCAGCTAATGGTAAGCGCCAAAATAGTTCAAACTCATCATCTGAAGATGCCATTAAATCAGCCACTGCTTTATCATCAAAACTTAGAACTGAGTGGTAATCATTACCCACAGCGGTTTTCGCAGCACCTGTTAATGTTGCTGCATCAATAATTAAAGTGGGTTTTTCTTTGCTCGCATCAATAAGACCATCCGCCAATACCAAACGGCCTTCAGCATCAGTATTCATGACTTCAACTGATTTACCATTACGATAGCGAATAATATCGCCTAATTTAAATGCATTGCTGCTGACCATATTGTCGGCAAGGCATAAGAATAATTTGACGCGTTTTTTCAATCCACGCGTGATAGCAAGCGCTAATGAGCCAACTAATGTTGCTGCGCCACCCATATCAGCTTTCATTGAATTCATTGAAGATGTTGGTTTAATGCTATAACCACCTGAATCAAAAGTAATACCTTTACCGACTAAACAAGCAAAAACAGGTGCATTCGCATTACCCGTTGGGTTGTAATCTAGTGCAAGTAATGCAGGTGGACGACTTGAACCACGACCTACAGTATAAATACCTGCATAACCTTGATCATTTAAATCTTCACCTTTAATAATACGGTAGCTAATATCTTCACCGCCAACATGGCCTAGTAGATCAATCGCGCGCTGAGCGAGTTGCTCAGGTCCTAACTCTTCAGAAGGCGCATTGATCACATCACGCACCCAATCAATTGTTCTGATGCGGCTTTCTAATTCTTTGCGATCCGCTTCTGGAAGAACAGGCCACTCAATGGTTCTTGCGCCTTTAGGTGCACGAAAACCTTGCCAAAATGCCCAGCTTTTTTCCAGATCCCATCCTTCGCCAGTCAAAGAAACATTGCGTATTCCTTGTCCATCTAATTTACGTCCAGCACTTTGCACAGCACAAAGCTTTCCTGGATGTTTTAAATGGATAGTAATCCCTTTATCACCAGAACTGATCAACGCGCCTTCACCCCAACACGGTGCCGCAGGTTCCATAGAAATCATTACTGGCATAATTTGTTTTGTCATCGTTTCTCTCACTTTATCTGTTTTTGCAGGCCGCGCCATCAATATATCTGAACTGATATAAATACCTTAACTGATTAATTGCCAAGCCGCTATCAAGTTAGTGCTTATGATAATTATTTAACTCGCTGATCCTCAAAACATCTTAACATAGGGATGATGGAAAAATATTTTAGTGTTTCCGTTAACTATATGGCAAGTCATGAGGATCGCATCTCATTATAATGATAAGTTAATCAACGAATGTTATATCCAAGATATAATTGATGAATAACAAAATGATATGACGGTACAAAATAAGGTGAAAAAATATTGAAGGTAATAGTGAGTACGTTTGATCCCCCGCGATTAATCAATATCAAAGTGTTAAACCGCGTTTTATCTTAATGAACAGTGCTATCAATAATGATTGAGATCTTCTAATTCACACGATAAGGTATATTAAAACCACATTTATACATGACAGGTAATATATCATGGCTGTAATCCCCAAAAACTATTCCCGCTTAGAAAGTGGCTACCGAGAAAAAGCACTCAAGATTTATCCATGGGTTTGTGGGCGCTGTACCCGTGAATTTGTTTATTCTAATTTGCGTGAGTTAACTGTGCACCATATTGACCATGATCATACTAATAACCCTGAAGATGGTAGCAATTGGGAGTTATTATGCCTTTTCTGCCATGATCATGAACATTCAAAATATACTGAAGCAGAGCAATATGGCACGAATGTTATTGCAGGTGAAGATGCACAAGATGACATCCCTGCGGCAACGTATAATCCATTCTCTGATTTAAAATCTATGATAAATAAGAAAAAATAACGAATACTTGCTGAAAAACTAGTGACAGAAAAGCCCTTATGGTTAACCAATCAAGGCTTTTCTACTAAAAACAGGATGTTTGCAATTTTGCAATGATGATATAGCCAAACAGTATCGTTAAAGCCTCATTATCACATCTGATTTTTATGACAAGGAGATCTCGCGTAAACGGCTAATTGCGCTATGAATCTGTTTGATTGCATAGTCAATCTCTTCTTCTGTCGTAAAACGGCCTAATGAGAAACGAATTGAGCTATGAGCAAGCTCGTCATTTATTCCTAATGCGCGTAAGACATAAGAAGGTTCTATGCTAGCAGAAGTACAAGCAGAACCCGAAGACACCGCCAAATCTTTTAAAGACATTATCAGTGATTCACCTTCAACATGGTTGAAGCTGACATTCAAGATATGAGGAGCACCACTTTCCAAATCGCCGTTGAGATAAACGTCTTCAATGTCTTTGATACCATTCCAAAGGCGTAGACGCAATTTACGCAGGCGCGCAGATTCATCTGACATCTCTTCTTTAGCAATACGGTAAGCTTCGCCCATACCAACAATTTGATGCACAGGTAATGTTCCTGAACGCATGCCACGTTCATGACCACCGCCATGCTGTTGAGCTTCAATATAAACACGCGGTTTGCGACGCACATATAATGCACCAATCCCCATAGGGCCATACAATTTATGGGCGGAGAATGACATTAAATCAACTTTTAAGGTTGATAAGTCAATGGGGACTTTACCCACGCTTTGGGTAGCATCAACATGGAAAATAATATCGCGACTGCGGCATATTTCACCAATTGCGGCGATATCTTGAATAATACCAATCTCATTATTCACATGCATAATAGAAACAAGAATGGTGTCATCTCGTAGTGCAGCTTCTAATTTTTGCAGGTCAATCAACCCATTACTTTCAGGTGAGAGATAAGTTACCTCAAAACCTTCGCGTTCAAGCTGATGGCAGGTATCCAAAACCGCTTTGTGTTCTGTTTTACAGGTGACAATATGCTTGCCTTTCTCTTTATAGAAATTAGCAGCACCTTTAATTGCCAAGTTATCAGATTCTGTCGCACCTGAAGTTAATACGATTTCGCGCGGATCTGCATTGACGAGATCTGCGACTTGATTACGTGCAACATCTACAGCTTCTTCAGCTTGCCAGCCAAATCGATGTGAGCGGGAAGCTGGGTTACCAAAATTACCGTCTATGGTTAAACATTGCATCATTTTTTCAGCAACACGTGGATCTACGGGGGTGGTTGCTGAATAATCAAGATAGATAGGTAGTTTCATTGCTCACTTACTCCAAAAGACAAAATGTCTTCGCTTTTCAATGATACACATTTAATAGCGACTCTATTTTGTCGAGGAGCCGCATAATATAAATTGAGTATCAAATTGCATGTATTTACTGCAATTTATTAATATATTTATAATTAGGCACGGACATTGATGATAGTTTCAGGTGAAAGACTATCTAAAATTGTACGACGTTTTTCGCTATCTTGTCTGTCTGCAACAACCAGAACTTCTTGATTTTTCACTAGCTCACCAAGGCTAATGCTACTCAAAAAGTCAGTGATTCGATCACTAAGATCACGCCATAAAGCGTGGGTCAGACAACGATCACCATTTTGGCAACCTTCTTTATTACCCTGACAACGCGTCGCATCAACAGATTCATCAACAGCTGCAATCACTTGAGCAACGAAAATTTGATCCGCTTCCCGGCCGAGTAAATACCCCCCACCAGGACCACGAACGCTTGCAACAAGCTCATTCTTGCGTAAGCGAGAAAAGAGTTGCTCAAGATAAGAGAGAGAAATTCCCTGACGTTCAGAAATGTCAGCTAATGGCACTGGGCCTGTGTGAGAATGTAATGCAACGTCTAACATTGCAGTTACGGCATAACGACCTTTGGAAGTGAGTCTCATAACATATACTCCGTGGTAAAATATAGCCCAATTGTGACATTCCTGACTAATTTAGTCAACTATTTACCTGACCATTTCACTCAAGTATTATCCACGATTAATTGCTATTTTTTTGCCCATTTTTCCATTGAGGTTAAAATTCCACGTAAGATATGCAATTCTTGCGTTTCAATATGTGAACGGGTGAATAACCGTCTCAATTTATTCATAATCAGGCCCGGATGTGCTTTACGAATAAACCCAGATTCATTTAAAACACTTTCTAAATGCACATAAAAGCGTTCAATATCCTCTGATGGTGGATATTCTACCTCATCCGCTTCTACAGTCGGCATATTTTTTTCATTCATCGCCAAATAGGCCATGCGAATCTCATAAGTTACCAATTGTACAGCCATCGCGAGGTTTAAAGAGCCGTATTCAGGGTTAGTCGGAATATATAAATGGTATTGGCACTTTTGTAGCTCTTCATTGGTTAGACCAATTCTTTCTCGACCAAAAATAATAGCAACCGGTGCTGTTGCAGCTTGAGTGATCGATTTCTCGCCACATTCACGAGGGGCGACCATCGGCCAAGAAAGCGTGCGAGAGCGGGCACTTGTTCCTATTACCAATTTGCACCCTTCTAATGCTTCATCTAATGTTTTAACAATAGTAGCATTGCCAATCACATCACTTGCACCTGCGGATAAAGCGATTGAGTGGGAATCGGGCTGAACCAGTGGATTAACAAGATAGAGATTGGAAAGCCCCATGGTTTTCATAGCGCGGGCAGTTGAGCCCATATTTCCAGTATGTGAAGTCTCAACAAGAATAATGCGGATATTATCTAACATGAATTTGTACAGTGTGATGAAAAGTCATCTTGGCAGTTTAACACAAAATTGATTATTGTGATGAACATCTATATAATTCGCTCACTCAAGTAGTCTCGTTCTTTAACAGTCCAGTGGAAAAAGCCCATGCATCCGATGCTTAACATCGCCATACGTGCCGCACGTAAGGCCGGTAATCACATAGCTAAAAGCTATGAAACGCCAGATAATGTTCAAATCACTCAAAAAGGCACTAACGATTTCGTGACTAACGTTGATCGTGAAGCTGAACATCTCATTATCGAAGTCATCCGTAAATCTTATCCAGAACATACAATCATCACTGAAGAAAGTGGTGAATTAATTGGTAAAGATGACAGCATTCAATGGGTAATTGATCCGCTGGATGGCACGACCAACTTCACAAAACGTTTCCCTCACTTTGCTGTCTCCATTGCTGTACGCGTAAAAGGCCGTACAGAAGTTGCTGTTGTTTACGATCCAATGCGTAATGAATTATTCAGCTCAGTACGTGGCCAAGGTTCCCAATTAAACGGCTACCGCCTACGTGGTGCTGATGCACGTGAACTTAATGGCACTATCATTGCAACCGGTTTCCCTTTCAAACAAAAACAACATTCTGTCGTTTTCATGAACATCATGAGCAAAATGTTTGAGAGCTGTGCAGATTTCCGCCGTACTGGCTCCGCAGCATTAGACCTGTGCTATGTTGCAGCGGGTCGTGTTGATGGCTATTTTGAAATTGGTTTGAAACCTTGGGATTTCATGGGCGGAGAATTAATTATGCGTGAAGCTGGCGGGATCATGACTGATTTCGTTGGTGGTCATAACTATTTAGCATCAGGTAACATTGTTGCAGGTAGCCCACGCATTGTTAAAGATATTCTTGCTGTTATGCGTGATGAGCTTTCAGAAGCGCTAAAACGTTAATTATTAGTTGCATATCATTAGTAAAAGGCCGAGTTAATCGCTCGGCCTTTTATTTTATCTCAAAAAACAGATTAAGGCTGCGCTTCCACTTTTGGTCGGATAAACAATGCTGGAATGGCTAACAGCGCCATGAGATAAAACACAATACCGTGCTGATCAGGTACGCGTTCATAAATAGCCCCGACAACAACAGTCATGACAGCTAATCCCCCACCCATTGCTAAAGCAGAATAAACGCCTTGTAGCGGGATGATTTCATTTTCTTTTCGTGAGCTAATAAAGCGCATTGCCGCAAGGTGGCACACCGTAAATGTTCCACTGTGTAAAATTTGTACTACAATCAGAACAGGTAGTGAGATGAACGCGCCCATCAATGTCCAACGGATAATACCGCAACAGGCTGAGAGTAAAAGAAGGTTTCTTGCGCTCCAACGGCGAAATAGTTTATTACTCAACATAAAGACAATCACTTCAGCTACAACGCCTAGTGACCATAAGTTACCGATCACTGAGTCAGAATAACCGGATTCCTTCCAAAAAAGTGAAGCAAATCCATAATAAGCAGCATGAGCACCTTGTAATAAGGTCACACAGATTAAGAAGCGAACAATATTTTTATCTGAAATTAATTGCTTGAATGAAACTTTAGATTCACCCGCTGATTTCGGTACACCCGCAGGCATAATGGCAGGTTTAAGCATTGTTCCTAGCAAAATAGCTAAACAGCTTATGATGAGCGCAACCATAATCGTTGCATGCCCGAATGCACTGGTTAAATATCCGATTAATGAAGAACCAATAATAAAGGCGATAGAGCCCCAAACACGTATTTTGCCGTAATCAAATGGAAATTGTTTTTGCCAAGTTCCTGCTAATGAATCTCCCAAAGGAACCATTGGCGAGAAAAATAGGTTAAAACCAATCATAACGAAAAATAACCAAGCCCAATGCGAACCAAATGAAAAACCAACGGCAAATATCAAAGAGAGTGTTGCTAATATTCTTAAGGCTATTATGAGCTTAGAGGGATCTTTTATCATCGGCGTGATAAACATGGCGCCAAGGAAACGAGCGGCAAGCCCCACTCCCAATAGCAAGCCTATCATCTCGGCGTCTATGCCTTCTCCTTTTAACCATATTGACCAAAATGGTAAGAAAATACTGTAGGCAAAGAAGTAGGTAAAATAGTCTATTGCTAGCCAACGCGTTGATGGAACAACCATCACTCCTCCCTTTTGAATAAAACAGAAAACCCGCTGCACATAACTGTCGTAGCGGGTTTAACAATATCAATGCCGTATTTCAAATCAGTGTTTGATTAAATACGACAAATTATTGGACGATAAGCTGTAGATGATATTATGCGTAAACAGGATATTTTGCGCAAATATTCAACACTTTCTGTTTGATGCTTTCAATCGTTGCTTCATCATTAAGATTATCTAATACATCACACATCCAACCTGCTAATTCGCGCGCATCAGCTTCATTGAAACCACGACGAGTAATTGCTGGCGTACCAACACGAATACCTGAAGTGACAAATGGGCTTTTCGGATCATTAGGAACGCTGTTTTTGTTAACAGTGATATTAGCGCGACCCAATGCTGCATCAGCATCTTTACCCGTAATATTTTTATCAACGAGATCAACCAAAAACAGATGGTTTTCAGTACCGCCAGAAACCACTTTATAGCCGCGTTCTTGGAAAACAGCAACCATTGCCTTCGCATTTTTAGCAACTTGTTGCTGATACGTTTTGAATTCTGGCTCCATTGCTTCTTTCAGTGCAACCGCTTTACCTGCAATAACATGCATTAAAGGGCCACCTTGAGAACCTGGGAATACTGCTGAGTTCAGTTTTTTGTAGAGTTCTTCGTCGCCACCTTTAGCCAAGATCAAACCACCGCGAGGACCTGCTAGTGTTTTATGTGTGGTTGTTGTCACAATGTGTGCATGTGGAACTGGGTTAGGATAGACGCCTGCTGCGATAAGACCTGCTACGTGAGCCATATCAACGAAAAGATAAGCACCAATGCTATCGGCGATTTCTCGCATTTTTGCCCAATCAACGACACCAGAATAAGCAGAAAAACCACCAATAATCATTTTCGGTTTGTGTTTCAATGCTTGTGCTTTAATGTCTTCGTAGTCAATTTTACCACTTTCATCAATACCGTAAGGCACGATGTTATATAACTTACCAGAGAAATTGACAGGAGATCCATGAGTCAAGTGACCACCATGAGCAAGGTTCATACCTAACACAGTGTCACCGGGTTGCAAGAGCGCCATATAAACCGCAGCATTTGCTTGCGAGCCTGAGTGAGGCTGAACGTTAGCATAATCAGCACCAAATAACTCTTTAGCGCGGTCGATGGCTAATTGCTCAACAACATCAACATATTCACAACCGCCATAGTAGCGTTTACCTGGGTAGCCTTCCGCATATTTGTTGGTTAGCTGAGAACCTTGAGCTTGCATCACTCGAGGACTGGTATAGTTTTCAGAAGCAATTAATTCAATATGTTCTTCTTGGCGGACGACTTCTTGCTCCATCGCTTCCCACAATTGTGGATCATAATCTGCAATATTCATTTCTCGTTTTAACATTCGCTTCTCCTGCCTCAGCCATTCAATATGTTGATAACAAAATTACACTAATGGAACATAGTGTAAACTCTTTTTCTTCTAGGTGATAGCCCTAAAGGAAAAAATCACGCAAACGATTGCATAACATATTTAAAGAAAAATCCACCCTTTTACTTAAAATAATACTTTGAATATTTACGTTTGCGAAAATTAATCTATCCAAGCCAAACTTGGTGAAATTTAGGGATTAAGGCATCTAGATACAATAAAAAGTAAAAGGATAAGCATAAAAATATGCTTATCCTGTATAGAAAACTGGATATTCTCTGTCTGACTTTATTTTTCTTTCAAAGAGGCGCCATGGCTTTGGATAACATCTTGATACCAGAAAAAGCTTTTCTTGCGTTTTCTCTCTAGCGTGCCTTCACCTTGGTCATTTCTGTCCACATAAATAAAACCGTAACGTTTTGAAAGCTCTGCTTTTGAAGCACTGACAATATCAATCGGCCCCCAGCTAGTGTAGCCCATAACTTCAACACCATCTTCAATAGCTTCACGAACTTGCACAAGATGGTCATTAATATATTCAATGCGATAATCATCAATTATCTCACCATCTTGATTGATCACATCTTTTGCACCAAGTCCATTTTCCACTATAAATAGTGGTTTTTGGTAGCGATCCCACAACATATTTAAAATGGTTCTTAATCCAACGGGATCGATTTGCCATCCCCACTCTGAACTTTGTAAATGCGGATTTGGGATCATGCTTAGGATATTGCCACGTTTTTTCTCATATTCTTCTTTATCTGCTGTCACACAACCCGTCATGTAATAGCTAAATGAGATAAAATCGATACAATTTTTTAGATCTAATTTATCTTGTTCTGTCACGTCTAACTGAATGTTATTCTCTTTAAAGAAGCGTTTCATATAGCCAGGATATGCGCCTCGACATTGAACATCACCAAAAAATAGCCAGCTACGATTTTCTTTTAACGCTTCCAAAACATCATCTGGCTTAGCGCTCAATGGATAAACCAAACCACCTAGCAGCATATTGCCAATTTTGCCATCCGGAATAATTTCATGCAGGGCTTTGACAACTCTGGCGCTAGCAACAAGTTGATGATGAATAGCTTGATAAACGGCCTGTTTTGAACTTTCCGCAGGTAGCCCGACGCCAGTTAATGGCGCATGAAGTGACATATTGATTTCATTAAATGTCAGCCATAACTTCACTTTGTCTTTATAGCGTTCAAATACTGTGCGGGCATAATGCTCAAAAAATTCAATAACTTTACGATTACCCCAACCACCATATTCTGTCACCAAGTGATAAGGCATTTCATAATGTGAAAGCGTGATCAGTGGCTGAATATTATATTTTGCCATCTCATCAAATAGCGCATCATAATAAGCTAAACCTGCTTCATTTGGTTCCTGTTCATCACCTTTAGGAAAAATACGTGCCCAAGCAATTGATGTTCTTAAACAGGTAAACCCCATTTCATTAAAAAGTGAAATGTCTTCTGGGTAACGATGATAAAAATCAATGGCAACATCTTTAATTTGCTCATGACCATCAGTTCTATTTTCAACATCACCAAAAATACCATTTGGTTGAACATCTGAGGTAGTGAGTCCTTTACCATCAGTAAGATAAGCACCTTCTGCCTGATTAGCAGCTATAGCGCCGCCCCATAAAAAGTCCGTTGGAAATGTTTTCATTAATGCCTCTCTTATTGTTCTGTATGCTGTTTTGCCACCGACAAGAGTGGCTGTCCTGCATGAATAGAATGTGTTTGCGGTATTATGTGCAAATCCGGATATTCGTCACTATTTGTTATAATGATTGGTGTGGTTAAATCATACCCTGCCTCAATAATCGAATTTCTATCAAAAGTCACCAGTAAATCGCCGGCTTTAACCTCATCACCTTCTTTGACATGTGCTGTAAAATATTCACCATTTAACTTCACCGTATCAATTCCAACATGAATAAGAACCTCAATACCTTGTGTTCCTAAAAGCCCAATGGCATGTTTAGTTTTAAATAATGAACTGACCTCGCAATCAAATGGTGCTCTAACCTCGCCAATTGCCGGAACAATGGCAGCACCTTGCCCTAATAAACCACTTGCAAATGTTTCATCTGGAACATCATTTAAGCTAATTGCAACACCAGACATAGGTGATAAGACGGTATTATTGTCAGGAGTTTGACAATCGATATGTAATTCAGAGGTGGTAACTTCAGCTGATTGAGACACAGGAACTTTTGGCAATCCAAAGAAATAGGTCAAAATAGTGGAAAAGGCGAATGCGATAAATGTACCAATAATTGCGCCCCAAACACTAAAATCTATGCCCGTTTCAGGAATAATTTGCGTGAAAGTGAAAACGTTAACTAGGCCAAATGAATAGACTAAGGTTAAGCTATAACCAACAATTGCTCCGCCAATTGAACCGCCAATACAGCCAAAAATAAAGGGACGACGTAATGGTAAAGTCACACCATAAACCGCAGGTTCTGTTATACCAAAAATGCCAGCTGTCACCGCAGAACCAGACAACAATCTCATTTTTGTTTCTTTAGTTGCTAATAGAACCCCTAAGGTTGCACCAACTTGCCCCATAACCGCAGGTAACAATAAAGGAACAAGTGCATCTTGGCCTAATACAGCTAAGTTATTAATACTGACAGGAATGATCCCCCAATGCAGACCAAAAATAACCGCCACTTGCCATACTGCGCCCATAAAAGCGCCAGCAAGTATTGGTGCAAAGTTATAAATAGCAAGGAAACCTTCAGCCAACATCTGACTCACCCAAGTTGCTATTGGCCCGATAACTAAGAATGTTAATGGCACTGTGATCATTAAGCAGATGAGTGGAGTAATCAGATTTTTAATTGAGCTATGTAAGATTGATTGTAATTTTTTCTCTAGCAAGCAACTTACCCAAGCCGCAAAAATAATTGGTATGACAGAAGCACTGTAATTAATAAAGGTGATCGGTATACCTAAAAAGTCTGTTCTTGCTGCATCTAATAAAGTGGATTGTTGGAAAGCTTCAATGACTAAAGGATGAATTAAGGCGCCACCAATTGCCATGGTGATAAATGGGTTCCCACCAAATTTTTTCCCTGCGGTATAACCCAAAACAATAGGGAAAAAATAAAATAGTGCATCACTGGCAGCAAACCAAAGTTTATATGTACCACTATCTTGAGAAAGCCAGCCACAAGCAATACATAGAGACAATAACCCTTTTAAAATCCCCGACGCTGCCATGACACCCAAAATAGGTGTGAAAATGCCCGACACAATATCGATAAAACGATTAAAAATATTATCTTTTTCTACCACATCCGTGGAGCCATTCGCGGCGCTTTCGTTTGAGATTGAAGTTTCATTATCAAGACCTATTTCTTGCTGCACGACTTTGTAGATATCACTGACATTATTGCCAATAACGACCTGAAATTGACCACCACTTTCGACTACCATCATGATGCCGTCAGTCTGCTTTAATACCTCAGCATCTGCTTTCACCCTTTGCTTTAACTTAAAACGTAAGCGTGTCGCGCAGTGTTCTAAAGAGAGAATATTCTCTTTGCCACCGACCCCAGCGACGATTTTTTGTGCCAAAGTTTTATCATCCATCATTAACATCCTATTAAATTGATTTACTTTTGGTCGCTAGAAAATAAAAAAACCCAACAAGCGCATGATACTCAAGTACCATAAGCAGTTAGGTTTTGCCTGCTAGCTATGTGCAGCAGTAACAATCCAGTTTTTTTGCGTTCGTCGTTTTAGTCTTTAATTAGACTTATTTTCTTTTCTAACTCGTTCTATATGAATGGTGAGAAACATCATTTCTTCACCTGTTAAATCTCGTTGGTATTTATCTTTTAAATAAGTTTGGATTTTTTCTGTGCATAGCCAAGCAATCGGATAATTATCTTTTATAGCAATATGCATGGAAACATCATCATCAACCACAGGTGTTTTTATTAACATCCGTTCAGCAAAAAACTTCAAATGTGTCACAAATCTTTGATAGCTCAATGTGGATTCATCATATTCCGTTTTAATTTGATATTTAACGATATTCATGATTTCTTGAATAAGTTTAGTGACATAAACCAATTCTGACATATTGCTATTTAATTGTGCATTCACCAGATGAAAAGCAATGAAACCTGCTTCATCCTGCGGCAAGGTAACATCCAAACGTTGTTTAATAATTTCAAGCGCTTCTAAACCAATTTCACACTCTTTTGGATAAAAACGTCGCGCTTCCCACAATAAATTATTTGTTATATTCAAGCCTTTTTTCGTTCTTTCTATCGCGTAATAACAATGGTCAGTCAGACTGATATAAATATTATCTTGCAAGTGACCTAACTTAGATTTCGCTAATTCAATAATTCGGTCACAAACGGTCATGACTTCAATAGGAATATGAGCAAGTAATTCACTTAGTCTTCCTGATAACTCATTATTACGTAAAGTAAAAATCTTCTCGACTTTGTCATTATCAACAGAATCATCGATTTTCTTTTGAAAACCAATACCTTTGCCCATGATAACTTGTTCTTGCTGGTTATCATCTAAGGTAATAACCACATTATTATTCAATACTTTTGCTATTTTCATGTGGCTCTGCCCCAAAAACTAAAAAACCCGACCCCCCACATTTAATGTGTGTGATCAGGTTTTGCCTGCATAGTGCAGTAACAATCCATATATAATTTGTAGCTCCTAAGAATAATCTATGATTTACCTAATTCAATAGGAAGAAGAGATAATTGTGAGAAGCATCAGATAATTTATTTTTAGCCGTAATTAAAAAAACTTAAAAGATAAATAATATACTTATTATTCCCATAAATATGAGACATAAACCCATTCCTAAGCTTAGTTCATTAGCTCCGTTATTTTATCTGCAATTTCCTTCTGAAAGACCTTTTTATTTATAAACCTATTTACATTTTCTGCAAAAAACTATAAGTTGTATTTAAAATGCATCTTATAAACGTTATCGACTAAAATATGTTCGGAGCACCTGCATGATTGATGAACGCACTATCACAATTGTTAAATCAACTATCCCTGCCATCGCTGCCACTGGTCCAAAATTGACAGCACATTTTTATGACAGAATGTTCAATCAACATCCTGAATTAAAAGATATTTTCAATATGACACATCAAAATAATGGTTCACAACGTGAAGCGTTATTCAATGCAATCTGTGCTTATGCCACTCATATTGAAACTCCCGAAGCCTTAATTTCTGCTGTTGAAAAGATTGCGCAAAAACACGCAAGCTTGAATATTAAACCTGAGCATTATCCAATTGTTGGTGAAAACTTATTGGCCGCTATTGATGAATTACTCTCACCGGGCCAAGAAGTTTTAGATGCTTGGGGACAAGCTTATGGCGTTTTAGCCGATATATTCATCAATCGTGAGGCGGAAATTTATCGTGAAAATGCACAAGTAACTGGGGGCTGGGAAGGATTACGCGAATTTCGTCTAGTCAATAAACAACCGCAAAGTGAAGTGATCACAAGCTTTGAATTTGTACCGGTTGATGGAAAACCTGTGGCAAGTTATCGCCCCGGCCAATACATCACTATTTATATTCATGATGAAAGCTTTGCTAACCAAGAAATTCGCCAATATTCACTCACCACAGCACCAAATGGCCAAAGCTATCGTATCGCCGTAAAACGTGAAGATGGTGGTTTAGTTTCTCAGCACATTCATCAAAAACTCAATGAAGGTGATATTGTTCACTTAGCACCACCTTGTGGTGATTTCTTTATTGATATTGAGAAAACGACACCTGTTACATTAATTTCAGCAGGTGTTGGATTAACACCAATGCTAAGTATGCTTAACCAGCTGACTCAAGAAGGTCATAAAGGTCAAATTAACTGGTTACATGCTGCTGAAAATGGTGGTGTCTATGCATTTAAAGAAGAAGTCGATAACAACCTCGCCCATCATGAAAAACATCACAAAGCAGTTTGGTTTAATCAGCCACGTAGTGAAGATAAAGTTGAATTGGATTATCAATTCAGTGGGTTGATGGATTTATCAAAAGTACAAGATTGGTTAATCGAACCTGATATGCAATTCTATTTTTGTGGACCCGTAGGCTTTATGCAGTATGTTGCTAAACAATTGATAGAAATGGGTGTTGCTATAGAAAATATTCATTACGAATGTTTTGGTCCACATAAAGTATTATCAGTAAACTAATTCGTTTTTACTTTATTCGCTCAGCTTAGTTGTATTTTTGCGGTAACGGGTTTCATATAAAACACATTGTTAATCCCATTCCTGTGTTTGTACCGTTACCGCATTTTTTAATTGCTGCTTAAATCGCTTCCTCGTCTTGCTCTCCCGTACGAATACGGATCACACGAGCAACATCATAAACGAAAATTTTGCCATCTCCGATTTTGCCTGTTTGCGCTGTTTGCATAATAGTTTCAACACAACTTTCAACAATATCATCAGGCACAACAATTTCAATTTTGACTTTTGGTAAAAAATCGACCATGTATTCAGCACCACGATAAAGCTCGGTATGCCCTTTTTGGCGACCAAAACCTTTCACTTCTGTTACTGTCATGCCAGTAATGCCCACTTCGGCTAATGCTTCACGAACATCATCTAACTTAAAAGGCTTTATAATTGCATCAATTTTTTTCATATATAATTCCTGTTATGACCAGTTCTTACGACCAAAACCCGAAGTGATCGGATAACGACGATCTTTTCCGAAATTACGCATCGTAATACGGGGACCAACAGGAGCTTGGCGGCGTTTATATTCATTAATATCGACAAGGCGTACCACGCGATGAACCGTTGCTTCATCAAAACCTTGTTCAATAAGTTGTGCTACAGAATAATCCTTTTCGACATAAGCTTCCAATAAAGCATCTAAAATGTCATAAGGCGGTAGGCTATCTTGATCGAGTTGTCCCGGCGCTAATTCAGCAGATGGTGGCCTATCAATCACGCGCTGTGGGATAGCAGACGAAATGGTGTTCCGATATTTAGCTAATTCAAAAACTAATGTTTTCGGTACATCTTTTAATACATCAAAGCCACCCGCCATATCACCATATAATGTAGAATAACCCACAGCGGATTCGCTTTTATTGCTGGTGGTTAGCACTAAGCGACGACGTTTATTCGACATTGCCATTAAGATAACAGCACGACAGCGCGCCTGTAAATTCTCTTCCGTCGTATCAACTTGAGTACCTTCAAACATAGGTTGTAACTGAGTCATAAAGGCATCAAACATGGGCTCAATAGATACAATATCAAACTCAACGCCTAATAAATCAGCTTGCTCTTTCGCATCATGAATGCTCATTTCAGACGTATAACGAAAAGGCATCATAACAGCTTGTACGCGCTCTTTTCCTATCGCATCAACGGCAATTGCCACTGTCAATCCAGAGTCAATACCGCCAGATAAACCAAGAATTGCACCATTGAAACCATTTTTATTAATGTAATCACGCGTTGCTAATACCAATGCTTGATAAACTTGAGCAATAGGTGACAATTCCGGCGCTGGATTTTCCATTGGAACTATCGTCAAATCATTAAATTGGCAATTAACGACTTGCTCACTAAAGTCTGCTAATTGATGCGTAATTTCACCTTGGCTAGATAGAACTTTTGAGCCACCATCAAAAATTAACTCATCTTGCCCGCCAACTTGATTTAAATAAAGGATTGGCAATTGTGTGCGTTGGCAATGCTTAACGAGTAGTTCATTACGGATATGATCTTTATTGCGATCATAAGGCGATGCATTAATCGTCAGTAATATGTCTGCACCCTGCTGTTTCACCGCATCAATAGGCGCATCAAACCAAATATCTTCACAAATTAATAAACCAATATGGTAGCCTTTAAAATCAACGACACATGTATCATGACCCGCAGTGAAATAACGCGGCTCATCGAAAACACCATAATTGGGTAACTGCTGCTTAAAATAGCGGGCTAATAGCTTTCCTTGGTAAAAGAAAGAGAGTGCATTGTACAGCTTCCCTTCTTCTAACCATGGGTGACCAACCACAATTGCCGTTTCGGTACTCGCTTTTTGTAGTCGCGCTAATTGGGTCAAACAACGTTGATTAAAATCTGGTCGAAACAGGAGGTCTTCCGGAGGATATCCCGTTAAAGCTAGCTCTGAGAACATCACAATGTCAGCAGCATTTTGCTGTTTATCAACAACTTGCAACATGCGGTCACAGTTGCCTTCAATGTCACCAACTAACCAATTTAATTGAGCTAGTGAGATATTAAGCTTACGGCTCATAAAGTGTCTCTTCTCCCGAGCATTGAATATGCGTACTTTAATTCACTCATCTTTCAATATTGATTGAGTAACTAAATGCAATCTAAATTGAATAAAATGCCTTACATTTCATTCGTGGAATATAAATATATAAAAAAACGATTATTCTTTAAAATCATTAGCTTCTAAATCATGTCGCCCAAGCAATTTATAAAACTCAGTACGATTTCGTCCAGCCATGCGTGCAGCTTGCGTCACATTACCTTTTGTCATCTGCAAAATTTTACGCAAATAATTGAGTTCAAACTGATTACGCGCTTCAACAAAAGTTGGTAATGCCGTATTTTCGCCTTGTAGAGCCTGACTAACTAAAGTTTCACTGATGACTGGTGTCGTTGTTAAAGCAACACATTGCTCAATGACGTTAACTAATTGACGGACATTTCCCGGCCAGCTGGCAGACATCAGGCATTTCATTGCTTCTGTTGAGAAACTACGCACAAAAGGTTTATGGCGAGTGGCTGATTCACGTAATAGATGATTAGCTAAAACAGGAATATCTTCAGCTCGTTCATTCAATGCAGGAATGCGTAAATTAACGACATTCAAACGATAATAGAGATCTTCACGAAACTCATTTTTTTCCATTGCTTTAGGTAAGTTTCGGTGCGTCGCTGAAATGATACGAACATCAATATCTAAGTCCCGATTACTGCCTAGAGGGCGAACTTTTCGCTCTTGTAGAACTCGCAATAATTTAACTTGCAGCGGCATAGGCATATCACCAATTTCATCGAGAAAGAGTGTGCCGCCATTGGCAGCAAAAAATAGCCCTTCTCTGCTACTCACTGCTCCCGTAAATGCCCCTTTTGCATGACCAAATAGCTCGGATTCAAGTAGCTGCTCAGGTAAAGCACCACAGTTAATTGCAATAAAGGGTTTTCGCGCACGTGGGCTAGCCTTATGAATAGCTTGCGCTAAGACTTCCTTACCCGTACCACTTTGCCCGTTAATTAAAACACTCACATCAGATTGTGCAACCATATGCGCTTGTTCTAATAAGCGGATCATCAATGGACTACGAGTAACAATCCCTTCGCTCCACTCTTCATCACTAATTAATGTTGAAGATAGTGCTAATGCTTCATCAATCGCCTTATAGAGTGCATCTTTATCAACTGGTTTGGTCAAAAAGCTAAATACGCCGCGTTGTGTTGCGGCAACAGCATCAGGAATAGAACCATGAGCTGTTAAAATAATAACGGGTAGATTTGGATTTTGTTTTTGAATTTCATCAAACAGCGCCATGCCGTCCATTTCATCCATACGTAAGTCGCTGATAACTAAATCCACTTTATCTTTTTGAAGTATTTTCAAAGCTTCAGGGCCACTTGCAGCCGTAATCACCTTAAAACCTTCACTACTTAGGCGCATTCCAAGTAATTTCAGCAAACCTGGGTCATCATCGACGAGAAGTAAATTTGCTGATTTACGGGTTGTCATTGCGCTCACTCTCCGGTTGGCTTGTTAATTTGTTCTCAGCTTCGGCAACAGGTTTTTCCGTTATGGCTTGTTCTTCTTCCTGTTTTTCACCTGTTGATTCAACATCTTTTTCTGTTTCATTAGTACTTTGCTTACGCGAGGAAAGCTGGCGTTCAATATCCGTCAAATTTTCTAATTTGCGTGATGTTGTTTTAAGCTCAAACTCCAATTTCGCATTCGTCTCTTTTATCCGATCAAGCTTGTTATCCGTTTCGAGCTGAAGGCGTTTAAAGCGTGCATTAGCTTCCGCAAGATTGATCATTTGAACTTGTTGCTCACGCCATAATTGGAGCAATGGGCGAATGCCAGTCGGGAAATGAAGACTAAACGTATTCATATTATCAACCATTTTTCGCCTTTCAGCGATAGTTGGCTCAGCAGCGCCCATCAAAATGCTTTGTTGAAAGGCTTCAGACCAATTTTCAATTTTTATCAACGCGGCATCTTCCCGAGCTTTAGTTGGCTCAAGATTATCTGCGCAGCTCATCATTCTTAGCCAAAATAGTGCATTGTCACGCGCACTAGGCTGATCATTGTCCCAGATATTTTCACAAGCAGTATAACGGTAATCTGTCACTTTCACTTCAGACACCACAACTTGCGACAATGTGTCTAATGTAAAGTGACCACTTTTTGTGGCACACCCCGCTAAGACAAATGAAAAAAATAACAAACTTAGCTGTATTATCTTTGGTTTTTGCGTCGATATTTTAATTTTGTTGGTTAATCCTACATATTGTTTCAATGACATAATAAAACCCGATGCTGCCAGGGCATTGATAGACCTGATGACCATTATAATTCATTCTCTGCGGTTAAAGGCAGCTCAATTTTAAAGCAAACATCTGCTACCTTGCTAGGCACTAAAGAGAGTTCGCCACCCATTTGTTTAATACAATCTTGTGCGATACTTAACCCTAAACCACTCCCTTTAACCGCGCCTTTTCTTACTAAAGTTCCTTGATAGAAAGGTTCAAAAATCATATTTTTTTCTGATTCAGGAATTGGTGTTCCTGTATTTGCAATTTCAATAACAAGCTTATTATCAATTCTGCGGCTCGTGACCCAAATCTTACCTGATTCGCTGCCATAGTGCACCGCATTGGAGTAGATATTATCAATAACTCTACCAAGTAATGTGGGTTCGGCTAAACAGTGATCTACACGTAAACGGATCTCTGTTTGAATATTTTTCGCCCTTGCAGGTAAATTATGCGCCATAACAATATCTTCGATCAGCTTTTGCAAATCAATATGTTGCGCTTCTGGCGGGCTGTCAGCAAGTTTACGATTATAATCAAGAAGCTGTTCAATAAGTTGCTGAAGATGCTTACTGCTATTATCCAAAATCTCAACAACTTCTTTTTGCGAATCAGTTAGTGGCCCCGCCACCTCATCTGCAAGCAGTTCAGTACCTTCTCGCATGCTGGCTAATGGTGTTTTTAATTCATGAGAGATATGACGCAAAAATTCATGACGCTGAGATTCCAACCAAGCTAAGCGCTCACTTAGCCAGATAATTCGTTGTGCAAGAGAGCGTAACTCTCTCGGTCCCTTAAAACGTTCAAGATTATTGGTTAATGTTCTTCCTGTGCCGAGCCGATTAATCATCCTTTCAATCCCTTTTACGGGGCCGATAATCATTCGAGTAAATAAGGCAACTAACGCTAAGCTAAGTAAGAAAAGAATTAAACTTTGCCAACCAAATAACTGGCCTTTATTAGCAATTTCTTTTTGTAACTGCTCGCCACGACTAAAAATAATATCGCGCGTCTCGTGAATCAATTGATTGTTATGTGCAGAAAATTGTTCTAATGCGGATGACACATCTTGTGGTAGCTCATTATTTTCGCAGGTAACTATTTTTAGTTTTTCAAGTGCTGTAGATAATGCTGATGTATCTGATTCTTTAGATAAAATCGTCTTTTGTCTTTCAAACATTTGTTGGTAATCAGAAAATTGTTTCTGATACAAATTGTCCAATGAGGCGTCTTTTAATACACAATATTGACGATAGCTACGCTCCATTTCTAACGCAAGTGCGCCCATCGCCTCACTACGACGAGTATCTAACAGTGTTGTTTTGTTCATTTGCGCAGCTTGATTACTCAATTGTTCCAAACTTTGGTAAGCCTGATAGGCTAAAACCAATAAAGGGAGCAATACTAACCAAAAAGCCATTACAACTAATTGGCGCAGGGAGCGCGGAAATAGACGCCATTTACTCAATGCATTCATCTCACACCTATTTAAAGTGGCTCTATGGTAGCAGAACTGATGCGATTGCGTGAGTATGATCAGCGTTGTTTTATCTGCTATTTTAGAATAATGGAATGATGAATGATTACAGCAATGAGCATGCCAATCTATTATCAGAAAGAAATATTAAATTTTTGTGAGGGTTAAAACAGGAAGGCGGAATAAAGTTTTCTGCTTTATTCCGCCAGCGATTACTGATTTTCATCTCTTAACACATTTTAAATTACATAACCATGTAGCTCAAATGAGGTAAGATAGGTGGTGCCTCACTCCACGTGTCGCCCTGTGTTTGATAAAGCTCGAAAGCGAATATCTATGATGTTGGACGGTAGGCACCTTACTTTGGCATCATTCCGGGTTTATGTGGTATGTTCCCACCTAATTGTGGACCGACATAATAAGTTGAATGAGCAACTGAATATTATTATGCACACATCATGCCAACTTTTCAAAATATTTTTTATCATATTGAAATATAATGATTTTTAATTTAATCATAACAGTTTACCATCCAACATTCATTATTCTTATTCCCTATAATTTGAAAAGTGTCGCAATTTAAAGACACCTATTATCAATAAATTTATTATCTTTATTTTTCATGCGGTTAAGTGTCTCCATTTAGAGACACTACTATATGCGCTTTGTCGCTTATTTTAGACATCACGGATTTAACCAAGAAAAATGATAAACCATTAATAAATGTGAAAATAGCTACATTTACTCAAGGAAGTAAAAAATTCATTTTAATACAAATAGATAGATAAAAGCAGGTTCAGAAAAAAAGCGTGAAGTAAGAACATAAAAAGGAGGACTACATTGTTTAGCTAAAAAATTAGCGCTGAGTCCAAACAGAGCCAGCGCTAACATAGACCAATTAAATTAATTTTAGCCTAATTGTTTACGAGCATTACGGAAAATACGCATCCATGGGCTATCTTCTCCCCAATTTTCTGGGTGCCATGAATGACTAACAGTACGGAAAACGCGTTCAGGATGCGGCATCATAATCGTCGCACGTCCATCTCTAGAAGTAACAGACGTAATTCCGTTGATAGAGCCATTCGGGTTTGCTGGATATTTCTCAGTCACCTGACCATAATTATCAACAAAACGCAGTGCAATCAGTGAATTTTGCTCTAATTGTTGAATATGATCCGGCTGTCTAGCTTCCACAAGCCCTTCCCCATGCGAAACTGCAATAGGCATGCGGGAACCTTCCATATTTTGCAGTAACAAAGATGGGCTTTTCGCAACTTCAACTAAACTGAATCGAGCTTCAAAACGTTCTGAACGGTTGCGTACAAAACGTGGCCATAAATCAGCTCCTGGGATCAGCTCATATAGGTTAGACATCATCTGGCAACCATTACAAACACCCAATGAAAGGGTATCTTGGCGCTCGAAGAAGCTTGCAAACTCATCTCGCACACGTGTATTAAACAGAATTGATTTCGCCCATCCTTCGCCCGCACCTAACACATCACCATATGAGAAGCCACCACAAGCAACCAACGTATGGAAGTCAGCTAGTGATAAGTTACCAGCCAATAAATCACTCATATGAACATCAATTGCGTCGAAACCAGCGCGATCAAATGCAGCGGCCATTTCAACATGCGAGTTCACACCTTGCTCACGTAAGATAGCAACTTTAGGACGGCTACCCGATAAAATATAAGGTGCGGCAATATCTTCTGTGATATCAAAAGTCAGTTTTGTATTCAGGCCCGGATCGTTGAGGTCTAATTTGGCATTATGCTCTTCATCAGCACAAACCTCATTATCACGTAATCGCTGCATTTGCCATGTTGTTTCCGCCCACCATTCACGTAAAGTACTACGCAATTCACGGTAAACAACCGTATCACGGCTGTTAATGATAACAGCATCATTTGGTGTCGCACTGCCGATAAAGTGCAAGCATTCACCAAGACCCGCTTGTGCAAAGCAATCTTCAACATACTGGCGATCTTGCGCATTAATTTGGATTACAGCACCCAACTCTTCATTAAACAATGCAGCTAAAATATCTTCATCAAATTCACTAATATCAACATTCACACCACAATGACCCGCAAAAGCCATCTCAGCTAATGTCACAAATAATCCACCATCGGAGCGATCATGGTAAGCGAGTAATTTTTGTTCAGATAACAGTTTTTGTATTGCCTTAAAGAAGCCAGCTAATAATTGTGGGTCACGCACATCAGGAGCTTTATTACCCAACTGACGATAGACTTGCGCCAATGCTGAGCCACCTAAAGCATTGTGCCCTTGACCAAGGTCAATCAATAATAGTGCATTATCAATATCAGATTTTAATTCAGGTGTGACAGTCAAACGCACATCTTCAACTCGGCCAAATGCACTAATAACCAATGATAATGGTGAAGTCATTTCGCGTTCTTCACCTTTCTCTTGCCAACGTGTTTTCATTGACATTGAGTCTTTACCGACAGGAATCGTTAGCCCTAAAGCAGGACATAACTCTTCACCAACGGCTTTCACGGCTTGATATAGACCCGCATCTTCCCCGGGATGTCCCGCTGCTGCCATCCAGTTTGCAGAAAGTTTAATGCGTTTAAGATCATTAATATAAGCACATGCAATATTCGTTAATGCTTCACCAACCGCCATACGCGCTGATGCGGCAAAGTCCAGTAAAGCAACCGGTGTTCTTTCACCAATTGACATTGCTTCACCATAATAACTGTCTAAACTTGCTGTCGTGACAGCGCAGTCGGCAACGGGTATTTGCCAAGGCCCAACCATTTGGTCACGGGCAACCATACCAGTAACCGTCCGGTCACCAATGGTGATAAGGAACGTTTTTCGGCAACAGCAGGAAGATGTAAAACACGTTTAACCGCTTCACTTAAGCTGATAGCGGTTCTATCTAAAGCATCCGGTTCGGCTTTTAATGTGTTCACATCACGCAGCATTTTTGGTGTTTTGCCCAGTAATACATCAAGTGGCATATCAATAGGCTGATTATTAAAGTGTGAATCATTTAATTTTAAATCACGTTGTTCAGTCGCTTCACCAATCACCGCAAAAGGTGCACGCTCACGTTCACAAATTGCGGTAAATAAAGGAAGCTGTTCTGGAGCAACTGCGAGGACATAGCGTTCTTGTGATTCATTACACCACACTTCCAATGGACTCATTCCTGGTTCATCGTTCAGGATCTTACGGAGTTCAAAACAACCACCACGACCACCATCACTGACTAATTCAGGCATCGCATTAGATAGACCACCTGCACCAACATCATGTATAAACAGAATTGGGTTATCATCACCAAGCTGCCAGCAGTTATCAATAACTTCTTGACAACGGCGCTCCATTTCTGGGTTATCACGCTGTACTGATGCGAAATCTAAATCTGCATCTGATTGACCCGATGTCATTGATGAAGCGGCTCCCCCCCCTAAACCAATGTTCATTGATGGCCCACCTAAAACAATTAGTTTGGCGCCAACAGGGATTTCACCTTTTTGCACGTGATCCGCACGAATATTACCAATACCACCCGCTAACATAATGGGTTTATGGTAACCACGCAGCTCTTCACCATTATGGCTTTTCACTTTTTCTTCATAGGTTCTAAAGTAACCAAGCAAAGCCGGTCGACCAAATTCATTATTAAATGCCGCACCACCAAGAGGGCCATCTAACATGATATCAAGTGCAGTGACAATGCGCTCTGGCTTACCAAAATCTTCTTCCCAAGGCTGCTCAAAACCCGGAATTCGTAAGTTAGAAACAGAGAATCCAACTAAGCCAGCTTTTGGTTTCGCGCCGCGTCCCGTTGCACCTTCATCACGAATTTCACCACCAGAACCTGTCGCAGCACCCGGCCAAGGTGAAATAGCAGTAGGATGGTTATGGGTTTCCACCTTCATTAAAATGTGGGCATCTTCTTGATGATAGCGATAAGTGCGTCCTTCCGGTTCAGGGAAAAAACGCCCAACAGAAGAACCTTCCATTACCGCTGCATTATCTTTATAAGCAGACAAAACATAATCAGGCGTAGTTTCAAATGTATTTTTGATCATCTTAAATAAAGATTTAGGCTGCTCTTCACCATCAATGATCCAATCTGCATTAAAAATTTTATGGCGACAATGTTCTGAGTTTGCTTGTGCAAACATATATAGCTCAATATCCGTAGGATTACGTTTTAACTCAGTAAACGCTGCCAGCAGATAATCAATTTCATCATCAGCCAATGCTAATCCCATTTCAGCATTCGCTTTCTCAAGTGCTGAACGACCTGATGCCATGATATCAATCACTTTCATTGGCGCAGGTTGTTGATGAGTAAATAAGCTCTCTGCTTGTTCTAAAGCTGCAAATGTTGTCTCCATCATGCGGTCATGCAATAAATCAGCAACTTGCTGCCATTGCGCTTCAGACAATGATTCTGCTTGAACATAGTAAGCAATGCCGCGCTCAATTCTCTCAACTTGAGATAAACCGCAATTATGGGCAATATCAGTTGCTTTAGAAGACCAAGGTGAAATAGTGCCAGGGCGTGGAGTGACTAAAATCAATTTACCAAATGGTTCATGTTCCGCTAATGATGGCCCATATTTAAGCAAACTACGCAATTTTCCTTGCTCGCTGTCACTTAATGGTGCTGATAACTCAGCAAAGTGCATAAATTCAGCATAGATATCCGTAACGGGAAGCTTTTTTTCCGCAAATAGCGCTAAAAGGCGGGTAATACGAAATGCTGATAGAGCAGGTGAACCACGCAAAATTTCCATAGTTTTAGTTTCTCTCTTGTAAACGCCAACCCTGACAATAAATAAAAAGCAGGGGAACTGGGTGCTATTATAGAGCAATGCGAATCAATACGAAACCGTTTGCGTGAGTAAAAATAGAGCAAACTACTAAATATTATTAAAAAGGAATTAACACAATATTGGTTGCATGGATCATAATTGTTGAGCAAAATGTCTAAACACTGGAAATATAACCATTACTTAAAACAGTTTTTATTTTAACATTCGTCTACACACGAGATATTTTTTGAACAACATCAAGATTAACTATGTAATCATTGTGATTATTGCGCTTCTTGCCGCTATGATTATTGGTCTTAATATTCGCTGGCCTAGTACACAAAACAACCAGCTGAATCAAATCCTCTCTCGAGGTGAACTTCGTGTTAGCGCAATTAGCTCTCCTCTAATCTATGTTGATGAACAAAAAAACTTCCATGGTTTTGATTATGAGTTGGTCCAAAGCTTTGCTGATTATCTTGGAGTTAAACTCGTTATCACAATGATGCCGACAGTAGAATCACTGTTTTCCGATCTTGAAGATGATAACGCTGACATTGGAGTTGCGGGTCTTCTTTATAATAAAGATCGCCTGCATAAAATGAAAACAGGCCCTAAATACCTTAACGTGACACAACAATTGGTTTATCGTAAGGGCATGACTCGCCCCAAAAGTTTCAATGAAATCAATGGAAATTTAGTTATCATGGCGGGTTCTGCGCATGCGAGTACATTAAGAGAAATATCAGCGTTTTATCCTGAATTAAAATGGAGTGAAACAACGGAATATACAACAAATCAATTATTAGAGATGGTTGCTAAAGGTTTAATTGATTACACCCTTGAAGATTCTATTGCGGTCGCTCTTCAACAACGTATTCATCCTGAAATTGCTGTAGGTTTCGACCTTGTTGATGATCATGCAATAACTTGGTATATGAAGCGTTTGAATGATGATAGCCTTAATGCTGCCCTCCTCGACTTTTTCAATGCCAGTAATGAAGTTGAGCTACTCGCTAGGCTAGATGAAAAATATTTTAGTCATGTTGGTTCATTTGATTATTTTGATACCATCGCATTTATTAATGCAATCAATAATAAACTTCCGACTTATCAGCCTCTGTTTGAAAAATATGCATCTGCAATTGATTGGCAACTCTTAGCAGCGATTGCATGGCAAGAATCACATTGGGAACCGCTCGCCACTTCCCCTACCGGTGTACGTGGGCTTATGATGCTCACAAAACCAACAGCTGAAACAATGGGTGTTTCCGATAGATTAGATGCTGAAGAAAGTATCAAGGGCGGATCTGCCTATCTTGAATATTTAATGCAACGCTTACCCGTATCAATTGCGGATGATGATCGCATTTGGTTTGCTTTATCCGCTTATAATATGGGTTATGGGCACATGCAAGATGTGCGTAAACTGACTGAACTACAAGGTGGCGATCCTGACCGCTGGCTTGATGTCAAAGCAAGATTGCCTTTATTAACGCAGAAGAAATATTATTCTCAATTAAATTATGGCTATGCTCGAGGCCATGAAGCTTATCGCTATGTGGAAAATATTCGACGTTATCACCAAAGTTTAGTTGGCTACTTGCAAAATCAAGATAAAAAGCAAAAAGCATTAGAATTAGTTGAAGGTTCACTGATCCAGTTCCCAGTGGTAGAAACAGCCACCACCAAAGAAAATACAGAGCAAAAGATAATTGATAAGAAAATAGTCGAAAAAGTGAAATTAAATCATACTACAGCGCCAACATCTGAGTACCAATTGCCTACATTATCTCTACCTGATGACAAGTTATCTCTTGGGCAATATTTATTATCTATTGACTCTAAAACCAGCGCTAAAAATAATCATGAATGACTAGTTGAATGATGCCAAAGAACAACTAACATTACCCTAACTTATAAAACAAGTTAACTATTACAGATATACAGTTTATTTAAAGGTCATCATTCAGTAAAAATTAAACTTGGCTATTTTGTTGGCTTAACATGCGTTTTTGTAACTTCTTTTCATTACGACGCATTTTAAAAAATGCACTTAGCATCGTTGAACAACTTTCCGCTAATACACCGCCAGTAACTTCAACATAATGATTTAGTCCAGAATGACCCATTATGTCTATAAACGAACCACATGCGCCCGTTTTAAAATCTTTAGCACCATAAACTAGACGATTTATCCTGCTATGGATCATTGCACCTGCACACATAATGCAAGGTTCTAATGTGACATACAGAGTTGTATCAAGAAGGCGATAATTATTAAGAGACTGACCTGCTTTTTGTATTGCAACAATTTCAGCATGTGCAGTAGCATCATGATTTTGAATCGAACAATTCCAACCTGTAGCAATTAACTGATTATCTCTTACCAATAATGCGCCGACAGGAATTTCCCCTGCATCTTGAGCTTTCAGTGCTAACTCTAAAGCTTGTTTCATCCAATATTGGTCTATCTCTTCTTGCGTCACATTTACCTCAACGTCATTATTTTTCAGGGATTATGACTAATTGTCAGTTTGAGTGCAATTTCGATACAGACTCAACTATGACTAAAGATGGCTAGTTTTGCTGCAAACCCCATAAAAAATGCACCGACAGTACAATTTCCAAGCTTAGCAAGAACCTGTTTTTCTCGTAAGAAACGCGCAATGAGATAGCCACTAAAAATCAATAAACTCAAATAAAGAAAACTCGTTAGCTCTAAAATAGAAGCTAAAACCAAGTAAGGAACCCATGATTGCGCATAACTAAAATCAATAAATTGAATAAAAAAGGAGATATAAAATAAAATTGCTTTCGGGTTTGTCAAACTCAGAACTAAAGCTCGGATAAAATAGCTTTCAGATTTTACAGGAACAGGTTCAGCAGTTGTTGATTTTGATTTAGGCTGGAAAAAAGTCGCGTAAAGAATTTTAACACCTAAATAAAGTAAATAGGCCGCTCCTAAATAGCGCACAATCATAAATAAAACGGGAGATGCTTTGATGACAGAAGCAACCCCGATAAAAGAGAGAAAAATAAGTATCGCATCCCCTGTCAAAACGCCTAGAACTGCTCTATAACCCGATCGTGTGCCATGCGAGGTACTTGTTTTTAAAACATATAAAGAATTTGGGCCTGGCACGATAATGATCAAAATTAACCCGGCTAAGTAAGTCCAAAAATTTAAAACACCCAGTTCTGCAAACATAAAATAATCCTTCTCATTTTTTTATTATTTTTACCATAATTTTTAATTTTGTAAAAATTTATTCGCACTATTAATTTTTAATCATTAAAATAGATAAAAGAAGCTAATAATAATCATTCTTTAAAATAATCTCTATTTTCATACAATAACTAGGCTTTAAATTAGGCTCCTATAAACAAACTTATTAAGGACATAATATGGCTATTGATCAAACAGGTATACAAGCTGGAACATTTGAAACTTTTTATCCAACTAATATTGTCTATTCAGTAGGGAGAAAATACTTTTTCTTAGGTCATACCCCACAAGAGAATGGTTACTTTATTTATAATGTGACTGATACAGGAAATATCGACAATAGTAAAACTCTTCATAAAGGAAAATTGAGTTTTTATTTGAGTAATTTACAATATGTTCAAGACTCTGTTCAAAATAAAAGTTATTTGTACGGTTATAATTTAAATGATAAAACAATTCAGCTGTATGTTGTTTTAGATAACGGTAATATTGAGAATGTTTATAACTTTAAGTTTAATGCTGCAGGCATGTCTATTCGTACCACATCATTCTATGTTATAAATGGTGTACTATTCTATTATTACCAATATGAGAAATCAAAAGAGTGGGAACTATTCACTGTAAAAATTCTCGGAACAGCATAAATAAAAAAATTTATTAACTTATTGAAATTTTTTATCATATGAAATTGTTAAAAATTTATTACCAGATAATTATATTTGAAAAATAAATATAATCTTCTATTGTGATACTAAATTAACAAGAAACAAAATATAATAATGCTAAGGGTGATTATTCTTCAATCACCCTTATTTATTCAAATGCATAATAATCAATAGTAAATATAATCCTTCACAGCACCTAAATATCATCATTTAAACATTAATCTAAAATAAAATATAAATAATAGTTCCTACATATATCAATATACTTTTATTCCTTTATTAGCAAATCACCATTCTTATAAAAAAGAATCAAACAATAAAATTTATCTATTTTAAACTCAATCAACCAATTTTATGTCATAACATCAAAGAAACTACGGTTAGAGGTTTAGATTTTGAAATTTGATGTATAATACGTCAAATAACAGATGGAAGTAACGAATAGGTGCAAGATATAAGTTACTGATTATTAATTAAATTAAACGTAAGTTATTGATATGGCTCTATTAATTACTAAAAAATGCATCAATTGTGATATGTGATTCATTCCAATAAAAACACAATAAAATCATAGCAATATAATTCCGTGTTATGATTTGTGTTTCTCTCAATATAGTTAACAACACAAAAATCTTCTGTATAGTAACACAAAAAAACTTCATTTCTGTATTGCGTAAACCCGTTTAACTGTATATAAATACACTGTACAAATTAACAGTTAAATGAGGGGTTACATTATGCCACGTATTGAAATTCTCTTTGATAAAGAAAATAGCAATAAGCCATCTGAAAAAGTACGCAATGCTCTACGTGAGCAAGTGATACACAAGATTGGTGATAAGTACGGCCCGCTAAACGTCAGGGTGGCGCTAAGTTCGTCAACATCATTAGTGGTCACTGGTGCTAAAAGTGACGATGCGACTAAAGAAATAAATCAAATTATCGAAGATATTTGGCTTGATGACTCATGGGTATGCTATAGCCGAATGCGAAGGGGTAACGACATTACCACCGACCTGTTTTAATCCCGGTGAAAAACAGTGTCGCTTTTGTAAAGCCAAAGGCGGTTTATGCGCAGCCGAAGCACAACATGCTCTTGAGTTGGTGAAAGGTGATTTTGTCGATTTAACCGCACCAATTGAGGAGCAGCTTAGCGAAGTACCTCAGCGAATTACGGTATTAGAACCTGCACAGTTAGCGGAAATTTACAAAGGGCTAGATTTTGTAGAAAACTTCTGCAAGAACCTACGTGCTCGTGTCGCAGATGAACTTAATGTGGGGCACACCGTACCGGGCTTGAAACTGGTCACGGGTAAATTAGGTAACCGGGCATGGGGTAACGAGACCGAAGCTGAAGCCACATTAAAAGGCTTTAGACTTAAGCGCGAAGAAATGTACAGCATGAAGCTGATTAGCCCTACTCAAGCCGAAAAGCTAATCAAGAAGGATAACCCTCGCCGCTGGACAAAATTAGAGTCGCTCATTACCCGAGCTGAAGGTAAGCCTGTTATTACACTCGAATCAGACCCACGCCCTGCTCTTGTCATCAACCCCGAAAACGATTTTGACGATGTGACCGACGAGTCACTCGCCGCTGACCTCATTTAATTAAAGGTACCCAATATGAAAGTTAAATTATCCAATGTCCGTTTGGCATTCCCTGATCTGTTCGAAGCAACCCAAGTTAACGGGCAAGGCGATTACAAATTCCGCGCTACGTTTCTTATCCCCAAAAACCGCACAGATTTAATCGAAGCGATTGAAAACGCAATTAAGCAAGTCGCTACGGCAAAATGGGGGGCGAAAGCTGATGCAGTTCTCAAGTCTATTCGCGGTAACTCAATGCGCTTTAACTTCCGCGACGGGGACGAGAAAATTGAGTATGATGGATATGCAGATCACATGTACATCGGTGCAAGCAACAAAGCCCGACCACTGGTTATTGACCGTGATCGCACTCCGTTAACGGCACAAGATGGTCGACCTTACTCAGGTTGCTACGTCAATGCAACTATCACTATTTTTGCCTATGACAACCAAGGCAAGGGCATTTCCGCATCATTAGGCGGTGTTCAGTTCTTCCGTGATGGTGACGCTTTCGCAGGTGGCGGTGTCGCGAGTGAAGATGACTTCGATGATCTTAGTGTCGCCGAAGAGGAAGAATCACTTATTTAAATTTAGTTCGCTGGCATCGATAGATGCCAGCTCTTAATTAAAAGTTTTTACGTAAAGAAAATTCTGGAAAACTATGTTTTAAATACCCTAATAAATTTGAGTACAGCCGGTATAGCTCAGCCGACAAATTTTCCAAGCTAGCTTTAGCTTCAAATGAAGCTATATTTTGCTCTATTAACCTAGGAAGTAAATAATCAGATTCAAATTGTGTATGATTAAAATCATAATACAAATAACAATTAGATATTTTATGTGTTATTCCCAAAATTTCATCCGTATACCTTTGTAATTCATCATCATAAAAAACAGAACCAGAGTATCTGTTATTCAAATCATCCAATGCATCAATAAATGCTGAGAAAGCATAGTAGTACGTACCGGGTAAGCGTTCTATTAATACCGACAGATATTCACACGACACCCCAGCATATTTATATATCATTTCTAGTTGATTTATATCTAATGAATGCCTATCAGCGCCAATATTATTTTGCGTTTGTGGAAAATATCTCCGAAATAATTCAGGATATTGATTTACTGTATCAGAGTAGATATCGTCATAAAAGAAAACATCAATATTAAATAAACTTAGTTTGTTTATCTTTTTTATGTAATCAATAATTGCAACGTCTCTTTTTGATGCCGTCACAAAAATAAACTCGTCTATATCAAACTGTATTTCTTTTGATTTTTCTAAATCACTATCAATTACATCAGTAGTAAACGAAGTTAAGTTATAGTTCTTACATTGAATAGCAATTTTATTGTTGCCATTTGACCTATAAACTATATCCACACCTTTCTGTTTCTGCCCTTTCCGTCCATAAATGGCAAAGCCTTGATTGTATTTAATTTCAAAATAGTCTTTAACAAAACATTCAAATTGATGATCATCTTTGAATCTAAGCGGTTCAAAATTATTATACGATGTCACTATAAAATACCTTTTATTATGAAAAACACACTCTGGCTCGACCTCGAAACTTTCAGTGAAAAGCCAATTAAATACGGTACGCATTCTTATGCGGAAACTGTTGAAATTATGCTTTTTGCTTGGGCGTTAAACAACAATTTAGTTCAAGTCTGGGATGTTACAGATAAATCCCCTATGCCTACTGAATTAAAGCAAGCGTTAACAGACCCTAACACTATTATTTATGCACATAACAGCCATTTTGACCGCACGATGCTTAACCATAGCGGTATTAAAATTGGTGTTAGCCGTTGGCGAGATACCATGGTTCAAGCACTAGCGCACGGTTTACCCGGTGCTTTAGGGGCGTTATGTGAAGTGCTTGGTGTGCCTTTGGATAAAGCCAAAGATAAAGAAGGTAAAGCATTAATACAGTTATTCTGTAAGCCTCGCCCTAAAAACTCAGCATTACGTCGCGCCACTAGCAAAACTCATCCCGAAGAGTGGAAACGTTTTGTTGCTTACGCAGGGCTAGATATTGAAGCCATGCGTGAAGTGCATAAGCGTTTACCAAGTTGGAACTATCGCGACAATGAGTTAGAACATTGGCATCGTGACCAACGAATTAACGATCGCGGTGTGTGTATGGATATTCAACTCGCCACCGCGGCCATTGAAGCCGTTGAAATTGAGCAAAAGCGCTTAGCCAAACTTACCCAAGATTTGACAGATAATGAAGTACAAGCAGCAACACAGCGTGATGCTCTGCTACAACATATCTCTGCAGCTTTTGGTGTTGACCTGCCTGATATGCAAAAAAGTACATTAGAACGCCGTATCAATGATCCGGATATTCCTTTGCCTTTACGTGAGCTATTAGCTATTCGATTACAAGCCAGTACCACCAGCACCAGTAAATACAAAGCGTTAATGAATGGTGTAAGTTCAGATGGGCGTTTGCGTGGCACATTGCAATTTTGCGGCGCTTCTCGTACAGGCCGTTGGGCGGGTCGCTTGTTTCAACCGCAAAATTTACCAAGACCAACACTTGATCAAGACACCATTGATAACGGTATCGAAGCGTTAAAAGCAGGATGTGCAGACCTTATTTACGATGACATTATGCAATTAACTAGCTCGGCTTTACGCGGTTGCATTATGGCACCAGAGGGTAAAAAACTTGTCGTATCTGACCTTTCGAATATCGAGGGGCGAATGCTCGCTTGGTTAGCAGGTGAAGCATGGAAAATTACAGCATTTAGCGAGTTTGATAAGGGTATCGGTGCTGACCTCTATAAATTGGCCTATGCTCGAGCATTCAATATTAGACCTGAAGATGTTGATAAGCATATGCGCCAAATCGGTAAGGTAATGGAATTAGGCTTAGGATACGGCGGCGGTGTCGCAGCATTCTTAACATTCGCCCTCACCTATGGTCTCGATTTAGATGAACTCGCCGAAGCCGCTTTACCTAATATTCCGCCAAAAGTGAAAAACGATGCGCTTAGCTGGTATCAAAAATCCGTTGAAACCAAGAAAACATACGGCCTGAGTGAAACCGTGTTTATTACCTGCGATTCACTTAAACGTATGTGGCGAAATGCTCATCCCGAAACAGTCTCTTTCTGGTACGAAATAGAAGATACCGTACGTCGGGCGATTGCATCACCAGGGATCACCTTTCCTTGCCGTAAACTTAAAGTTAGACGTGATAAAGCATGGTTACGTATCGTTTTACCTTCGGGGCGTGCAGTTTGTTACCCATCTCCACGTAATGATAACGGTCAAATCAGTTATATGGGCGTTAATCCTTATAGTCGCAAATGGCAACGGTTGAAAACCTACGGTGGGAAATTGGTGGAGAACGTAACCCAAGCGGCAGCACGTGATGTTCTCGCGGGTAACATGCCGACTATTGAAGACCACGGCTATGACATCGTGCTCACAGTGCATGATGAAGTGTTAACTGAAGCACCAGATAACTCCGCATTCAACCATGAACACTTATCTGAGTTACTCGCCACCAACCCCGAGTGGGCTTTAGACCTCCCGCTTAGTGCCGGGGGTTTTGAGGCTTATCATTATAGGAAGGATTAGTTTTTATTTACAAGCATTGCCACTTTTTAAAAAACTAGTAGATTAGGAGATATCTTTAATTATGCAAAATGGACAAATTATGAGTTTAAAGTACCCATATGAGTTATCAACATTCTCAGCTTTTATAGAAAAATGTGGCTTAACTCTAATATCTACAGAAATAAAAGGAAACGCTACGCGTTACAATCTTTCTGACGGAGTCATATTAAATCTATTTAGTACAGGGACAATACAATTACAAGGCAATTCGCTAGTAATACCTTATGTAGAAAAAACTATTGAAGATAATTTAAACATTAATAGTAACACCCCCGAAATAGATACATGTAAAAAAATATTCATTGTTCATGGACATGATCATGCATCAAAAGAACAGTTAGAATTAATTTTACATAAACTCGGCTTAACTGAACAATTTATACTACAGAACACAGGAGGGTCAGGCTTAACTATCATCGAAGAATTAGAAAAAGAGATAGGTAAAAACCAAATTGGTACTCGCTTTGGTATAGTCCTTCTGACCCCTGATGATATTGGATATTCACAAAAAGATGGCGAAGAAGCTAAACAACCTCGCCCAAGACAAAATGTAGTATTAGAAATGGGTATGCTACTCTCATCACTAGGTAGAGAAAATGTCGCAATTCTACAAAAACAACACTTAGAGCAGCCATCTGATGCAAATGGTATTTTGTACTTACATTTTAATGATCATGTAAAAGAAACAGTTCCTCGACTAGCTCAACGATTGCAAAAGTCTGGATTTATAATTGACTCAGATAAAATTGCGTCAGCATCTTCATAGATTATCTTCATTAGTAAATATCTCATATTAAATATCCCCTAAATTTAGGGGATATTTTTATCTTGGAAAAACATATGGCATTCATAAACAACGATAGCCCGTTGTATTTCCGCGCGGCTCGGGATGCTATTCGTCTTGAGCAAGCGGGTAAATACTTCGAGGCGGCTACCGCTTGGTTACAAGCACACCGACTTGCACGGACAAGGAACAATCAAATTTGGAGTGAACGCCGCTCTGATTTTTGCATGAAACAACTTAAACGCGAAATGTACAAAGGCACGAGTAATGAGCAAAGTACGTGAAGATGTCATCGAAAGGCACTTGGTCAATGAAGTGAAAAAAGCAGGCGGTATCGCTTATAAATTTACTTCCCCCGGTCGTCGAGGCGTGCCTGATAGAATTGTACTTTTGCCAAATGGCAAAATCATTTTTGTTGAGTGTAAAGCCCCCGGTGAAAAGCCCCGCCCCGATCAGTTACGGGAACACGCGAGGCTTTTTGCATTAGGGTTTCATATTGTCGTTTTGGATAGTAAGGATTTGGGAGAAATATTATGAAAATTTGCCCAATAATACCAGCTAACCCCGGTTGGTGGTATGTAGAAAAACCTAGTAAAGATTACCATCCCATTATTGCTTGGGAATTGCGTAAAAGCGAGTCTTTTAATGAGTATTCATATATTCCGGTGTACCCATGTCTTCCTGATAARTATGAGGACGAAATACGCGCTGATTATGATTTTTACGACCACGGATACGTAATCTACGATCCTAGCTATACTGCTAAATAAAATGGAAAATACATCTAAAAACTTCACCCCTCGCCCCTATCAAGATCTCATACTCAGCCACGAAATTGATATTAAGCGCTCAAATGTTTGGGCTGGTATGGGCATGGGCAAAACAGTAGCAACGCTCACGGCCTTAGAAGATTTATTCATGGCAGGTAGTGAAACGCAACCGGCTTTAGTTCTTGCACCTTTGCGGGTAGCAAGTTCAACATGGCCAGATGAAGCGGTTAAATGGAATCACTTACGTAATATCGATGTTCAGCCAATTATAGGTACCGCCAAAGAACGTATGGCGGCTATCAAAAATACCAATGCGAGCGTGTTTACCATTAACTACGATAACCTTGTTTGGCTAGTTGAAATATTTGGTGAACATTGGCCTTTTGGTACCATCATTGCCGATGAAAGTACAAGGCTAAAGTCGTTTAGGCTTCGGAAAGGGGGTAAACGTGCTGCAGCACTGGCGAAAGTGGCTCACAAACATGTGCATCGATGGGTAAATTTGACGGGAACACCTTCCCCTAACGGTTTAATTGATTTGTGGGGGCAAGCGTGGTTTGTTGATCAGGGTCAACGCTTAGGCAGAACCTATAGCGCATTTACTTCACGTTGGTTCAACAACATTCAATTCCCTGGTCAACAGTGGTCTAAGTTAGAGCCTTGGCCTTTTGCTCAAGAGCAAATGCAAGATGCTTTACGGGATGTCACGATATCGCTAGATGCCGCTGATTGGTTCGATATTGAAGAGCCTATCCACAATATCATTAAACTTGAACTCCCCGATAAAGCCCGAAAACAGTATCAAGAAATGGAAAAAGAGATGTTTCTTGAACTAGAACATGAAGGCATTGAAGCGCTAAACGCGGCAGCTAAGACGGTAAAATGTTTGCAAATCGCCAGTGGTGCTATCTACACCGATGACAGTAAAAATTGGGTAGAGCTACACGATGCAAAAATTCAGGCGTTAGAAAGTATCATTAGTGAATCAGGCGGCATGCCAATACTCGTTGCGTACCACTGGAAGCACGACCTTGAGCGTTTATTAAAAGCCTTTCCTAAAGGTAGAAACCTAGATGCGGATCCGCAAACATTACGCGATTGGAACGCAGGCAAAATACCGATTCTGTTTGCGCACCCTGCTAGTGCAGGTCACGGCTTAAACTTGCAAGATGGCGGGAATATTTTGGTCTTTTTCTCGCACTGGTGGGATTTGGAACAATACCAACAAATCATCGAACGTATCGGCCCTACCCGACAAATTCAAGCCGGTTATAACCGACCTGTATTTATTCACCACCTTATTGCCGCTGGAACGATGGACGAGGTAGTAATGGAGCGTCGTAATTCTAAGCGCGAAATACAAGACCTTCTGTTAGAAGCAATGAAGAGGAAGTAATACCGTGAAAAAAGATGAGCTAATTAAAGCCACACGGCAAATTAAATACGAATCACGCGATGCCATGAACAGTATGGATGATGATTATATTTCATTCCCTGCGGAGCTGATTTATAGAATATGCGATGAACTGCTCAAGTACCAACAACTTAGCCCCTATGCATGGGAATATCGGAACGCTCGAGGCTTAAACTTTACTAAAGATAAAAAGCAAATCGAACTGGTTAAAGAATATTGCCCTGACGCAAACATCATTGAACTATTTAAATTAGATAATAATTAATTGAGGTATGCTATGACTATTGCCACTAAAAAGAAAAAAGAATATCAAGACGATGACCTGTTAACTATCGATGATGTCTGCGAGATTATCGGCGGTATCAGCCCTAAAACATTAGCAGATTGGAATAACAACCATCGCCATAAGGCAACACTCGCACCGATCCGATTCACTAGTAAAATGGTTCGATACGAGTATAAAAACGTTAAAGCTTTTATCGAAAAATGTCGCAGTAGCTACTAACCTAACCGCCTACGTAATAGCGCCACTTGAGTCAAAATACTATTTTCATGAGCTTCGAAAGCTTGCCGTTTTAACGCTATCTCCTCCTGTAAAATCTCATCAGAAAAATCATAGTGCTCAGCCATACGGTCCTCGCTTCTGTCAGAATGATGTAGGCATAGTATGCTTATTTCTTTTGTATCTGAGCGTGAAAAACCCTTTTGGCGCATTTGAGCAATGATGTTACTTTTGAAAAATTTCCGGCACATTGTATTGAATGCGCCGGATTTTCCCTTCACCGTCCCTTCGTGTACTACCCCTTTCACCGCCCCTTCCGGGCTATATGTTTTCACTAACTTATCCAAAGAACGTTTTGAAAAAGGCTGCGACGGATCACGCGGCTGTAGAAAGACATAATCACGATTACAATTAACAGCGGATTCACGCCATGACAACTGTTCGTCAAGCAAGGTTTTCATAGCTTTCGTGATTGGAAACTTAAATTCTTTTTGCGTTTTCATCGCTCCACGCATACCCGTTAAACCCGCGGGATATGTAATTTCTAACTTATCCAAATCAACATAATCCCAACGTAAATTAGCGACATTGATCGGCCTAACACCCGTTAGAATCATATACCTGACAGCATTCTTTTGATGTGAAGAAGTACATGAAGCCACGTTAATCCAAAGTGCTGCGATCGATTCTATGTCGGTATAGCGTTTGGTTGGTAGGGGCTTTTGCACGCGCGAAGAAACATAATCATCGGGGATACTCGCGGCAATATTTATCCCATTGCAATAAATTGGAGCAGAGAATTTCCAAAGACGGCGTAATTCAGCAAATAATTCCAGAGCTTGGTTATTAGATTTAGTCTGTACCCAGGTATCAATAACTTCAATTAGCCTTGGGTATTTGATATCACTGAATACCTCTCTCGAACCAAAAGACTCTTTTATTTGTTTAGTTCTGCAGCAGTATGTCGCATAGCTATTTTCGCTTAACTTTGCTCTTGCGACTTTACCTGCTAAGTCTTTTTCATAGAGTTCTATTAGTTGATGAATGGACTCTGCACTTAACCCTTGCTCAGCAAGTTCTTTCGCTTTTTCACGGGCAATGGGTAATGCTAATTCAGGCCATTCACCCAATTTTTGACCTTTAACATCCATGTGCTTGGGAAATTCAGCGTATACTGTTACTTTCCCAGCTTTGCTAAAATCAATGCGTAAATAGTGTTCTTTTTCGTATTTTGATCGACGCGGCTTATTGATGTGTTTTAAAATGATTTTTGCGGCAGTAACACAGATTTTCATGTGTGTACTTGTGTATGGTGGCTTACATGACTCCCAACTCTGTAAAGCGCGAGTATAGTCATCAGAATCTGTGCTTTTGGCCTTTTGTGTTGCGACAGTAGACATTGATTTACCTCGTAGTATCAACACATTAAATATAAAGCTCACACATTAGGTGTTTTATAAGCCATAAAAAGGGTATGTGTTGCGGTTTTGTGTTACGAATTTAGGTTTTCCAATGTAAAACATACTGTATAAAATTACAAGTAACAGTCAAAAGTAACGAATACTGAAAAGATATAACTGGCTGATTTTTAACTAAATAGAATGTAAATTATTGATATGGCTCTATTAATTACTAAAAAATGCATCAATTGTGATATGTGTGAACCTGAATGCCCAAATAGTGCTATCTATATGGGTGATGAAATTTATGAAATTAATTCAGATCTCTGTACTGAATGCGTAGGACACTATGATAAACCCACTTGCCAGTCGGTTTGCCCTATCACAAATACCATCATTACTGATCCGCAACATATCGAAACCCAAGAACAATTATGGGATAAATTTGTTGTCATCCATCATTCTGATAAGATTTAAATTACATCCAATATTGATGAAACGCTCAATTCGTTATTCATCTAACAAATAAATGGCATTGCCGGTATTTTAAATAATGATACCGGCAATTATTTTGTGACTAATCAATCCAAATGAACAGAAAAAATTGAAATCTATATATTACACTTCGAACAATCACTCACTATTTATTCACTTTATATACTTTCAATAATCACTGTTGCTGCGGCATAATGCCTTTCATCAGTAATAGAAACATGAAAATGTGTAGCTTGCATACTTTGAGCGAGTTTTTCTGCCTCACCTGTTAATCTAAGCAGTGGCTTTCCCAGTTTATCATTACTGACTTCAAATTGATTAAAAGCTAACCCTTGACGTATACCGGTTCCCAACGCTTTTGCAGCGGCTTCTTTTACAGCAAAACGCTTAGCAAGAAAACGCGCCGGTTTAGCTTGTTGCTGATACTGTTTAAACTCATTTTCAGTTAGTATCCGCTGAGCAAGGCTGTCAGCAGATCGCGTAATAACAGCCTCAATACGCGCAATCTCAACAATATCTGTACCTAAACCAATAATAGCCATTAACGACGAGCTTCTCTCAATAAGTTCTTCATTTCAGAAACAGCGCCAGCTAAGCCACTAAATAGTGCTCTGCCAATAATTGCATGGCCAATATTGAGTTCATAAATGTCAGGCAATAACGCAATTCTCTGAACATTGTGGTAGGTCAAGCCATGGCCTGCATTAACTTTTAAACCTTTTCCAGCAGCATAAGCTACGCCATCACGAATACGGCGATATTCAATCTCTTGATCTTGCTCTGTTTTAGCATCAGCATAAGCACCTGTATGAATTTCAATAAATGGTGCTCCCGATGCTTGTGCAGCATCAATTTGCGCATGGTCAGCATCAATAAACAATGACACTTGAATGCCTGCATCTGTTAAGCGCTTAACAGCATCAGTGATTTTTTGTTGTTGCCCTGCAACATCAAGACCCCCTTCTGTTGTCACCTCTTCGCGTTTTTCCGGCACTAAACAGCAAAATGCTGGCTTAATGCGACATGCAATATCAAGCATCTCTTCTGTCACTGCCATTTCAAGATTCATGCGAGTCTGGATTGTTTCTTTTAATAATTCGACATCTCTATCTGTGATATGGCGACGATCTTCACGTAAATGTACAGTAATACCATCTGCTCCGGCTTGTTCTGCAACAAATGCAGCTTGTACGGGATCGGGATACTGGGTTCCTCGTGCATTTCTTACAGTTGCAATATGATCGATATTCACACCTAACAAAAGCTCAGCCATTTTCTATTCCCCATAAATACAAATACGTTTCTGTTCCTCTATCCTACTGTAATTTGTCAGTAGATGGGAAAAAATATCTATCACTTCGAACATGCTTCCATTTTTATCTGCATTTCTCAATCACATTAATTTATTTTGCGAAGCAGCTCGAAGAACAAGAGTAAGACTTAATATAAGAATTGTGGTCTTAATAAATATGCATAGGATATAACGCAAGAGCAGATATTATGAATTTGATGATGACGGGGCTGGAATGATAAATTGTCTAAATAATTCACGGCTTTTTAACGGTTTACCGCCAAGATAAGGTTTGAGTGCCATACGGGTAAAGCGTTTAGCTGCTTTCAATGTATCACTATCTGGAAATTGGCGTGTGGCAAGCGCTTTGAGCTGCTTACCCGTAAAACTTAACTGATCAATAACGAGGCTACCAATAAACCCTTTTTCTTCTCGATATCGATAAGTCATGCTATCCGCAACGGGGTCACCACTACCAGCACAGTGAAGAAAATCAACGCCATAGCCAAGGTAAGAAAGCAAAGCTAGCTCAAATTGACGCAAAGCAGATTCAGGAGTGTGCTCACTTGCCGCTAATAATTGCAGACAGGAAAGATAATCAAAAAATAGAGGAGAGTATGGAGTGCCGAATTCAATCACTCGAGAAACAAGTTCATTTAGATAAAGGCCACTATATAGAACAGTTCCAGTTAGTGGTAACGATAATGAAATCGGGTCAGCATGAGTCAAGATTTTGATTTCTCCTTTGCCGCTCCAACGGATTAGCAAAGGAGTAAAAGGCTGTAAGCAGCCTCTCAGAGGAGAACGGTTTCGACGAGCACCTTTTGCCAGCAAACGTATTTTGCCTTCACCTTCAGTGAAAAAGTCAATCAATAAACTTGTTTCACTATAAGGTCGAGAATGAAGTATAAATGCTCGTTGCCAACCGTCACTCACAATGTCACCGATTATTTTAAGTCGTCGACATAACCTAAGCTGCGTAGAGCACGTTCATCATCTGCCCAGCCAGCTTTTACTTTAACCCAAAGTTCAAGGTGTACTTTAGCATCAAAGAGTCTTTCCATATCAATACGTGCTTCCGTACCAATAGTTTTGAGCTTACTGCCTTTATTACCAATAACCATTTTCTTCTGACCTTCACGCTCAACTAAGATGAGGCCATGAATGTGAAACATACCATTTTCTGTTACTTTAAATTGTTCAATTTCAACAGTCACAGAGTAAGGTAATTCATCACCTAAGAAACGCATTAGTTTTTCGCGAATAATTTCAGATGCCATAAATCTCTGAGAGCGATCAGTAATATAATCCTCAGGGAAATGGTGATCTGCTTCAGGAATGTGTTCTTTAACAATCTTGGCAATTGTATCAACACCTTTACCTTTTTCTGCACTAATTGGCACCACGTCAAGAAAATTCATTTTTTGACTGATAAAACCAATATGTGGAAGTAAAACTGTTTTATCCGTTACATTATCAATTTTGTTGATAGCAAGAATAACTGGGCAACGAAGTGTTCTTAATTTATTAAGCACCATTTCGTCATCTTCAGTCCAATTTGTACCTTCAACAACAAAAATAACCAACTCAACATCACCGATAGAACTGGATGCTGCTTTGTTCATCAGTCGGTTGATTGCTCTTTTTTCTTCAATATGTAGACCTGGGGTATCAACATAGATGATTTGATACTCATCTTCAGTATGAATACCCATAATGCGGTGGCGAGTCGTTTGCGGCTTGCGAGAAGTAATAGAAACTTTCTGGCCTAGCAGTTGGTTTAATAACGTTGACTTGCCGACATTAGGTCGCCCAACAATGGCAACAAAGCCACAGTGGGGATGTTTTTCACTCATTCAATCTCCAAAATTTTCAATGCTTGTTCTGCAGCAGCTTGCTCTGCTTTACGACGACTTGAACCTACACCATTTATTGGTTGGTCAATGCCACTAACTTGGCAGTGGATCGTAAATTCTTGGTCGTGAGCTTCACCTTTAACCAATACAACAACATAATTAGGTAAAGGCAAATGACGCCCCTGCAAATATTCTTGTAATCTCGTTTTCGGGTCTTTTTGTTTATCACCCGGACTAATTTCATTCAGTCTAGTTTGATACCAATCAAGAATGATTTTTTCTATCATATTGATATCACTATCGAGAAAAATCCCACCAATCAGTGCTTCAACTGTATCAGCAAGTATAGATTCACGGCGAAAACCGCCACTTTTTAATTCACCTGGTCCTAAACGTAAACATTCACCAAGTTCAAATTCACGAGCAATTTCCGCCAGCGTATTTCCACGCACTAACGTTGCTCTCATTCTACTCATATCACCTTCATCCACTTTAGGAAAACGGCGATATAAATCATTTGCAATAACAAAACTTAAAATAGAATCCCCAAGAAATTCTAACCTTTCGTTATGTTTACTGCTTGCACTTCGATGTGTAAGTGCTTGTATTAACAGCTCATGCTGATTAAATTTATAACCAAGTTTGCGTTGTAATTGCTCAATTAAAGAGGGATTCATTTGTGCCTAACCATTTTTCTGATTACAAAAGTAGCACACGCAACAAACCTGTAAAAATACAAAACTGTTGCGTTTGCACTGACTTCTTCTGGTTTTAACTTAGCTTTATATATTTATCAATTCTATATCTAACATATAGAACTAAATGAAAACAATAAAAGTTAGGATAATATAAGAAGCTAATAAATATAATTTACATTGTACACTGAGAAAAATAATAATGCTTCGATTTATGCGGGTTTTAATATGAAAACCCGCATAAACCCTTTATACATCAAGAAAAGTGCTTAAAAAGAGTTATGAACCTAAAGGCCCAATACGACTAAAACGAATTCCTGTCGGCCACTCATTTTCTTGCTTATCTAGACTTAACCAAATAAATACGGCTCGCCCTACTAAGTTTTCTTCAGGAACAAAACCCCACATACGGCTATCTGAACTATTATCTCGGTTATCACCCATCATAAAATAGTGTTTTTCCGGCACAATCCATTCATTAGGCGGCATATTTGGCTGAATATAACGCGATTCAGTTAATGCTTGGCGAATAATTAAGATTTGATGTTCAACTGTATCTAGTTTTTCGCTTCTTTGATATTGGCGCAAAGCGTTACTAGGAACAGGTTGATCAAGTGGGATCTCATAATTACCTTTTTGACTTTCAACAACAGAATCTACATTAAAAAACATTGTCCATTCACTTGGTGAAAGCGGGCCATAAACTATTGGTAATTTTTCAGTACAATTATTGTCTGAGCAATTAGGATAAATAGTTAGCTCTTTTGCATCTGGGTTATAAACAATTTTATCACCCGGTAAGCCAATAACACGTTTAACAAAATCAACACTTGGATCTTTTGGATATTTAAAAACAGCAATATCACCACGAGCAGGCTTGCCCGTTTTAATCAGTGTAGTTTGTGTAACCGGATCTTTTATTCCATATGCAAATTTTTCAACTAACATAAAATCCCCAACCAATAATGTTGGCATCATTGATCCTGATGGGATTTGGAATGGTTCATAAATAAATGAACGAACAACCAATACAATAGCTAATACAGGAAATATAGATGATCCAGTTTCAACCCATGAAGGACGGCGTACAACTTTGTCCATTTCATCTTGGGTTAGCGAGCCTTGGCTCGCTTCTTGGATCTTCTGTAGTTTTTTCTTTCGCTCTGGTGAAAATTTAAAGCGATCTAAACACCAAATAATCCCTGTTATTAAGGTTGCCAATGTGAGGATCAAGGCAAAGGTGTTAGCCATCAGAACTCCTTGTGATTTTAGTTGTCTTTA